>CAZSWL010000218.1:0-18002 GCA_964610725.1 uncultured Bauldia sp. | reverse complement strand
GTCGGCCGGCGTGTCGCAGTCGAAGGTATGGACGTCGCGCGCGCAATCGCCACGCGTCGACCGCGCGGCGGCAGCCGACGTTAGCGCCGCCGGCGGCCACCGTCGGAATGTGCCGCGCCGCGACGTATTCAGGCGGCACCGACGATGTGAGCAACCACCGCATTCATGCTGGTTGCCGCGATCGGATCGTCGGCGACGACAACGCCCTGGCGCAGCGCCACGATGCGGTCGCACACGGCAAACACGTCGGTAAGCCGGTGGCTGATCAGGACGATGGCGATGTTTTCGCGTTTCAGCTCGCGGATCAGCTCGAGCACGTGCTCGACCTCGCGCACGGCGAGCGCCGCCGTCGGCTCGTCCATGATGACGAGCTTGGGGTTGAAGGTCAGCGCCCGCGCGATGGCAACCGACTGCTGCTGGCCGCCGGACAGCTGGCCGACGATATACTGCACCGAGGGCACCCGGGCGCCGAGCTTGCGGATCATCACGTCGGCCTCTTGCTCGATGCGCGTGCGGTCGATGATGCGGATCGGCGTGCCCAGCACGCGCCGGGTCGGTTCGCGGCCGAGAAAGATGTTGGAGGCCACGTCCTGCATGCGGGCGAGCGCCAGGTCCTGGTAGATCATCTCGATGCCCAGGGCGCGGATCTCGCCGGGTTGCTTGCCGTTCAGCTGGATGCCGTCGAAGCGGATGCTGCCCGCGTCGGGGGTATAGACACCGGTGATCGTCTTCATCAGCGTCGACTTGCCGGCGCCATTGTCGCCGACCAGTCCGACCACCTCGCCCGGCTCGACACTGAAGGTGACGCCGCGCAGCGCCTCGACGCTGCCGAAATGCTTCTTGACGTCGGCGATTTCGAGCAGGCTCACCGCATCCTCCGCCGGCGATTGAGCTGGTCGAGCCAGACCGCGAGGATGAGCACCGAGCCGATCGCCATCTGCTGGTAGAACGATGACACCGCCAGCAGGTTCAGCCCGTTCTGCAGGACGCCCATGATCAGCGCGCCGATCAGCGTGCCGATTATGGTGGCGCGCCCGCCGAAGAGATTGGTGCCGCCGAGGATGGTGGCGGTGATGGCGGTGAGCTCGTAGTTGAGCCCGGCCGTCGGGTCGCCCGAGTTGACCCGGGCGATGAACAGGAGGCCGGCGATCCCGGCCATGGTGCCGGAGACCACGTAGAGCGACACGCGGTGGCGCTCGACGCGCACCCCCATCGCCCGCGCCGCGCTCTCGTTGTCGCCGATGACCAGCGCGTATTTTCCGAAGCGGGTGTATGCGAGGACGAAATGGGCGATCGCTCCCACCGCCAGGAAGATGATCACCGGCGTCGGGATGCCGAAGGGGCGTCCCTGGCCGAGATAGACGACCGGGTCGGCCAATCCGTAAACCGGAACGCCGTTGGTGAGGACCAGGGCGAGGCCGCGAGCCACCCCCAGCATGCCGAGCGTGGCGATGAAGGCGGGGATGCCGGCGCGGGTGTTGAGCAGGCCGTTGATCAGCCCGCAGGCGGCGCCGGTGACAAGACACAGCACGATGCCGAACGGCCACGGCAGCCCGACTTGGTTGATCGACAGAGCCCCCACCACTCCCGACAGGCCGAGCACCGAGCCGAGCGACAGGTCGATGCCGGCCGCCGCGATGACGAAGGTGGCGCCGTAGGCGAGCACGCCGATGACGGCGGTGGCCAGCAGGATGTTGAGGAAGTTGGAAATGCTGAGGAAATAGGGCGACAGCACCGACAGCACGACGATCAGGATCGCCAGCACCACCAGGGATTCGAAGCGGACCGCCAGACGGCTCCACCAGCTCGGCGCCAGCGACGGCCGAGTTGCAGTCTCAGTCGACAAGGTCGCCTCCCCGTTCCCCGCCAAGGGCAACCCTGCCGGCGAGGCGGTCGCCGGCAGGGTCACTGTTGACTACTTCACATACTGGAGCAAGGGGTCTTTGTTGGCGTCGAGGACCGCCTTGGTGAGGACCAGCGTCGGCACGTAGGTGAACTCGTCGACCTTTTGGCCGGCCAGCACCGCCTTGGCCTTCTCCACCGCCTCCTTGCCGACCAGATAGGGCAGCTGGGCGACCGAGGCGTTGAGCCGTCCTGCCTTGATCGACTTCACCGCGTCGACGTTGCCGTCGACACCGATGATTGTGATCTGCTGCCCCTTGCCGGCGGCGTAGGCCGCTTCGACCGCGCCGAGGGCCATGGTGTCATTGGCGCAGAAGATGGCGACCAGGTCAGGGGTACGGGTGAGTGTGTCGTTGGTGATGTTGGCGGCCTTCTGCCCGTCCCAGTCGCCGGGCAGCGAGGCGACGATCTTGAGGCCGGGCGCGATGGCGGCCAACTCTTCGGCGAAGCCCTTGGCCCGCTTCTGGCCGGTGATGTTGCCGGCCAGTCCCTCGATCACCAGCACCGGCCCCTTGGCGTCCTTGCCGAGCTGGCTGACCAGCCAGTCGGCCCCCTGCTTGCCCGCCGCGACGTTGTCGGAGCCAATCGTGAAGGCGATCTTCACGCCGGCCTTGGCGGCGATGGCGTGATCGAGGTTGGCGTCAAGATCGACCACGGGGATGCCCATGTCGGTGGCCCGCTTGAGGCAGGGCAGCAGGATCGTCGAGTTGATCGCGGCGGTGATCATCACCGCCGGCTTGCGTTCGAGCATGGTGTTGCAGGTGTTGAGCTGCGGCTCGGCCGCCTGATCGGACTGCACCGCCTGCATGAAGTATTCCACCCCGGCGGCGTCGGCGCCGTCGTGGATGCCCTTCTCCATCGCTCCCCAGAACGGATTGGAGAGCGTCTTCAGCAGCACTCCGTAGACCGGCTTGTCGGCCGCCTGGGCCGACAGGGCGACCCCGGTCGCCGCCAATGCGACCGCTAGCCCTATGCCTATTGAACGAAATCGTGTCATGTCTTCACTCCTCCCATCTGATGGCCATCGGCGCCTTCATTGCGTCGATAAGGGGCCTGGTGGATTCCCTGACCTCAAGGGTACAGGGCAACCGGATGCGCGAGGGGGACGGCGCTTCCCCCTCGCAACGCGCGACCAGCAGCCGCCACGCGGCGTTGGCCATTTCCTCGACCGGCTGACGCAGCGCGCTGATGTAGGGCCGCAGCAGCGTCATCCAGTCGAAGTCGTCGAATCCGAGCACGGAAATCTGATTGGGGAACGGGATGTCGAGGGCGCGGATCGCCTGAACCGCGCCCAGCGTGCAGACGTAGGTGGCCGTGAAGATCGCTGTCGGCGGCGGCGCGGTACGCAACAGCCGCTCGACGGCGGCGCGACACCCGTCGATCGTCGGCCCGCCGACCACGATGCGCGTCTGCTCACCGCAGCCGGCCTCCACCAGCGCCCGGCGATATCCCTCGATACGGTCGCGGATGTTGCTCAGTCGCTCGTCGGTGACGAGAAGCGCAATGTCGCGGTGACCGAGTGCGAGCAGATGCTCGCAGCCGAGGCGACTCGCCGCGAAATTATCGATGCCGACCGAATCGACGTCCGCCACGTCGAGGCCGCGGTCGATGATGACGGTGGGCGCGGCATTGCCGTAGAGGCGGCGGGCCGCCGCTTCGTCGCGGGTGGGGACGAGGACGAGCCCGTCGATGCGCCGACCGAGCAGCGCCCGCACTCGCGCCGTCTCGCGATCGGCCTCCTCGTTGCTGTCGACGAGCAGGATCTGATAGCCGTCGTGCACCGCGCGTTCCTCGATGTGGCGGACCAGCCCGGCGAAGAACGGATTGGTGAGGTCGGGCACCACCACGCCGATCGACCGCGTCCGCTGCAGGCGCAGGCTCGCCGCCAGATGGTTGGGCTGGTAATCGAGCGCGTCGACCGCCTCCAGCACCACCTGGCGCAGGCTCTCGGCAACCCGCCGCCGTCCGGTCAGCACGTTGGATACGGTGGCGGTGGCGACCCCTGCCCGCGCCGCCACGTCGCGAATGGTCGCTCTGCCCGTGCGGGGCATAATGTCGGCCATCTCACGACACCTCGACCGGCTTGCTGCGCAGCCGACTGGCGATCGCCGGATCCGCCCGCCGGCACAGTTGCGGCGGCAGGCCCCGCAGGATGAGTTCGGCGTCGGCGACGGTCATACGGCCGATCTGGTAGAACGCCTCCGGCATCGCCCCGCTGCGGTGGGCCGAAAGCACCATGCCCTCGACCGCGCGCACCGGGTCGGTGGCGGCCACCGGCTCGTCGGGAAACACGTCGGTGGCGCCGCGGATGCGGCCCGAGCGCACCTGAGCGACGAATTCCGGAAAGTCCACCACCGCCGCCCGGCTGAGCAGAACGAAGGCGGTGCCCGGCATCATCTTCTCGAATTCGCCCTTGCCGATGAAATGCTGGTTCTCGCTGGTCGGGCTGGCCACCACGAACACGACCCGCGACCCGGCGAGAACCTCATCGAGAGTGGCGGGCTTGCAGTCGTGCGAGCGGATGAGGTCGTCGGGGAGCCACGGATCGTACACGGCTATCGGGTTGCGGAAGGGCATCAGCAGCGCCCGCAGGGTACGCCCGAGGTCGCCGAAGCCGATCATGCCGACCGGCGCCCCGGCGAAGCTGAAGCAGCCTTCGTTGGCAGCGAGCCCGTAGGCCTCCGTGCCAGCCCGGAAGGCACGATCCGCCGCCGAGATGCCGCGGGCAAGGTCGATCGCCATCGCCAGCCCGACCTCGGCCACCGACTGGGCGAAGGCGGCCGTCGGGCTCAGCACCCAGATGCCGCGCGCCTGGCATTCCTGATAGTCGATGTTGGGCAGGAAATTGGTCTCGACGTTGAAGATGGCCTTCAGCCGCGTCGCCCGCGCCAGGCGCTCGGCCGGCATCGCCGTCTGCCCGATGAGAATGTCGACGTCACCCATCAGCCGGTCGACCTCGGCGTCAGCCATAGGATTGTCTTCGCTCACCACCACACGGCCGAGTGCATCCAGCCGGCGGCGGCTGTCCGCATCGCAGATGAGATCGACAGTCCTGGGCAGCGGATCGACTAGGATCAGCGGCCTGTCCATCATTTCCTCCCCGCCCGGGCGGTTCAGCCGTCCGTAGCGGCACTAGGTTCGGTGGAAATCGATTTTTGCGCAACAAAAATCGATTAACGCCGTAGTCACGCCATCGGCGGTCTTTCGCGTCGATCGCCCGCTACGATCCGCTGAGGAAGCCACGCCCACCGTTCACATTCCCAGTCCCTCGCTGCCCACCATTCACCTGCCGAATTAGGCCTTCATCGAGAAGGGCCGCACCGGCCGGCGCTCCGACCACGACGGAGGCCGGTCGACCGGTCCCGCGAGGATCGGCCCGCAGCGCCGTCCACCGCATCAGTTCACCCCTTGACGCAGATCAGAGGGCGCAGACGGGCGACGCGGCGCGCCAGCCCGGCCCGTTCGGCTGCCAGCACCACCGCGTCAACATCCTTGTAGGCACCGGGCGCCTCCTCCGCCACGCCGCGGCTGGACGGGCTGCGCACGACAATGCCACGGGCGGCAAGTTCGTCCACGATCTCGCGCCCGTGAAAACGGCGCGACGCCTCGTGGCGCGAGATCGCGCGGCCGGCCCCGTGACAGGCGGACGACAGCGATCTCGTCTCGCTGGTCGCCATGCCGGCGAGGACATACGAGCCGGTTCCCATGCTGCCACCGATGAGGACCGGCTGCCCCGCCGCGCGAAACTTCTCCGGCAGGCTCGCATGGCCCGGTCCCAGCGACCGGGTCGCGCCCTTGCGGTGCACGTGGAGCTGACGATCCCTCCCGCCGATGCGATGGGTCTCGAGTTTGCAGGTGTTGTGGGACACGTCGAACAGGAGGATCAGGTCGGCCTCAGGGAAGAACCGCCGGAAAACGCCCCGCGTGAAGTGGCTGAGGATCTCACGATTGGCGAGGGCGCAGTTGATCGCCGCCCGCATGGCGCCGAGATAGCGCCGACCGATTTCGGACTCGAGCGGGGCGCACGCAAGTTCCCGCTCGGGCACAGCGATGCCGGCTTCGGCCGCGGCGCCGGCCATCTCCTTGAGGAATTCGCTGCCCACCTGATGGCCCAGGCCACGCGACCCGCAATGGATGGTGACGACGACGACGTCTTCCGCCAACCCGAATGCTTCCGCCGCCGGCCGATCGAAGATGTCGGCAACCACCTGAACTTCGAGATAGTGGTTGCCCGAGCCCAGCGTTCCCATCTCGCGCTGCTGGCGCAGCTTGGCGCGTTGCGACACGTAATCCGGGCGGGCTTCCGCCGCCGTGCCATCTTCCTCGATGCGCGCCAGGTCGCGCATCTCGCCCCAGCCGCGTCCGACCGCCCAGCGCGCACCGCCGGTCAGCATGGCCTCCATCTCCGCGTCGTCGAGCACGATGCTGCTTCTGCTGCCGACGCCGGCAGGGATGGCCTCGTACAGGGCGTCGGCAAGCGCTTTCTGGTACGGCCGCACATCGGGCAAGCTCAGGCCCGTCACCATGGTGCGCACGCCGCAGGAGATATCGAAGCCGACGCCGCCGGCCGAGACGACGCCGCCCTCGTCCGCATCGAAGGCGGCAACCCCGCCGATGGGGAACCCATAGCCCCAGTGGGCGTCCGGCATCGCGTACGATGCGCCGACGATGCCCGGCAGGGTCGCCACGTTGCACGCTTGCTCGGCGACCTTGTCGTCCATGTCGCTGAGCAGCTTCTTGTCGGCATAAATCACCACTGGCACACGCATCCTGCCGGTCGGTGGCAGCCGCCAGGTGACCTCATCGATTCGTTCGAAACGTGCCGGATCCATGTGCTCGCCTATACGTCGATCACGCAGCGCGCCATCCACACGCCGTCGGCTTGCTGCGCTACCGAGAGCCCGGTCAGCGTGGCTCCCTTTGGTTCGCACGCCGGTGCGTGGCGTTTCCTGCTCACCGGCTCGCCCCACAGTTCGCCGTGCAGCGTGCTGTTGTCGATGCGGAGCTTGAAGCGGCCGAACAGCATCTTCCTGACCGCCATCTCATAGATGATCGCGTCAATCCAATCGACGAACAGCAATTCAAGGTCCGGCTGAGCGCATGTTACCTCCACCCGGATGCTCGGCGTCACGTCCACATCGGTGACGATGGCCGTCAACGCCAGCGCCGCCTGCTCGAAGGCCTCCGCCGCCGTCATGCCGCGCCCGCACACGCCGATGTCGGCGTCGTGCGTGAAATGCCCCCAGCCGGGCACACCGCTCTTGGCACGATCACCCATGAAGCAACCCGGCCCTGACGGCCGCGACGATCACGGACAAACGGGGCCGAACGCAACATCCCGCAGGGTCGCCCGCGATTGCTTGAGGCAGATCAACATTATCACGCCGCCGAAAGCGACAATGGATCAAACTGACCGGCGAGCGCCGGACAATGGCTGAAAAGCCATGGTAAAGCCCATGAAGAAAGGCCATCGCGGATCGCACCGTCGTGGCGCGCGCGGCCATACCGGCCACGCGGTCGCCGCTATCCAGCGCACCAGCGAGCTTCCCCGGCAAGCCGACACGGCTGCCGCGTCATCCCGGTGGGAGAGGGAACGTTTCGCCTCCGGCATCGGTGAGCTCGCCAATGACATCGACCGATGGCTGCACGGTCAGGCGGCGCGCCTCACCAACGGAATCTCGCCGACGGCCCTCGTCGGCGCCTATCTCGACTGGGCGACCCACCTCGCCGCCTCTCCCGGCAAGGGACTGGAGCGCGCACACCAGGCCTCACGCGATCTCGCCCGCTTTGCGGTGTTCGCGTGGCGCTGCGCGGCGATGACCGCGGGCGGGACCCTGATCGAGCCGTCCCCGCAAGACCGCCGCTTCGTCTCCCCCAGTTGGCAGCAATGGCCGTTCAACGTGATCTATCAGGCGTTTCTGCTGTACGAGCAATGGTGGCACCGTACCACCAGCGACGTCGGCGGCGTCACCCGCCAGCATGAGGACGTGGTGGCCTTCGCCGCCCGCCAGGTGCTCGACATCTTCGCGCCGTCCAACTTCGTGCTCACCAATCCGGACGTGCTGCAACGCACGATCGACAGCGGCGGCACAAATCTCCTCAAGGGATGGGCGAACCTGGTCGAGGACTGGCAGCGGCTCGTTCTCGGCGAAATGCCGACCGGTACCGAGACATTCGAGGTCGGGCGCAATCTCGCCATGACGCCGGGCAAGGTCGTCTTTCGCAACCGTCTGATCGAGCTGATCCAATACGAGGCGACCACCTCCAAGGTTCACGCCGAGCCGATCCTCATCGTGCCCGCCTGGATCATGAAGTACTACATCCTCGACCTGTCGCCCGATAACTCGTTGGTCCGTTATCTGGTGGCGCTGGGTTTCACCGTCTTCATGATCTCGTGGAAGAACCCTGACCAGGGCGACCGCGATCTCGGCCTCAACGACTACCGGGAGCTCGGCATCGAGGCGGCCCTGGCGGCGATCGCGGCCGTCGTCCCCGCACACAAGGTCCACGCCGTCGGCTATTGCCTTGGTGGCACGCTCCTGACCATCGCCGCCTCGACCATGGCGCGGGACCACGTCGACCGGCTTGCGTCGATCAGTGTGTTGGCGGCGGAGAACGACTTCACCGACCCCGGCGAAATCAGGTTGTTCATCAACGAGAGCCAGATCGATTTCCTCGAAGACCTGATGTGGCAGCGCGGTTTCCTCGACGCCGGCCAGATGGCCGGCGCCTTCCAGATGCTGCGCTCCAACGATCTCATCTGGTCGCGCGTGATCAACGACTATCTCATGGGCGAGCGCCGGCCGTTGAACGACCTGATGGCCTGGAACGCGGACGGCACGCGCATGCCCTACCGCATGGAATCGGAGTATCTCCGCTCGCTGTTTCTCGCCAACGACCTCGCCTCCGGCCGTTTCACGACGAACGGCAGGCCGATCGCCATCACCGACATCCGCGCGCCGATCTTCTGCGTCGGCGCCGAGCGCGATCACGTCGCGCCCTGGCGTTCGGTCTTCAAAATCCATCTGCTCACCGATACCGAAGTCACCTTTCTGCTGACCTCGGGCGGCCACAACGCCGGCATCGTCTCCGAACCCGGCCATCCCGGTCGAACGTATCAGGTGATGACGCGCGGGGCAGACGAGCCCTATATCGACCCCGACCAGTGGCTCGCCAGCGTGCCGCGCATGGCCGGCTCGTGGTGGCCGCAATGGGTGCGCTGGCTCGAGGCGCGATCGAGCGAGATGACCGCGCCACCGAAGATCGGCGGCACACAGTACGAGCCCCTTTGCGATGCCCCGGGAACGTACGTCCATATGCGCTGAGCGCGGCGGTCGCGACCGCGCACAAGCGCGCAAGGAACCGCGCGCCGTGTTGCCGCCGGTGCCCGTTCTGTGGTGGCCAACGCTTGCCGCCACGTCTGTCGAGCAAATAGCGCACGAGGTGGCGGAAAAGCTGAGCCAATGGACGGCTGGCGCCGGGCCACGCCGGCGCCGCGGGCCACAATGGGCGACACGCAACCGCGTTGTCCTGGAGTTGCCGACGATGCGGCTGCGCGAATTTGACAAGGCGAGCGGCCCCCGCCGCCCGGCCCTCATCTGCGCACCCTTCTCGCTGCACGAAGCCAACGTCGCCGATTTCGCACTCGACCACAGCCTGGTCGCCGCCCTGCTCGGCTATGGCCTTGGCCCGATCTTCGTGACCGAGTGGCGCTCGGCCACGTCGCGGACCCGTTTCTTCTCCATCGACAATCTGCTGGCCGACCTGAATGTGGCGGTCGACTACGTGGCAGCACCGGTCGACCTGGTCGGCATCTGTCAGGGCGGCTGGATGGCGCTCGTCCTGACCGCGCGCTTCCCGAGCAAGGTGCGCAAGCTCGTCATCGCCGGCGCGCCGGTCGATCTGGCCGCGGGCGCATCGCCGATGTCGCGGCTCGCCAAATCGACGCCCGGTTCGATATTCGATGATCTCGTGGAAAGCGGCGGCGGACTGTTCCTTGGGCAGCAGGCGCTCGGACTTTGGGGGCCGCCGACCGTGACGACCGAGATGATCCTCGATATCCTGCAGATTCCCGAGATCGACAGGACAGCCAGGAACCGGCGTCTCGCCCGCCGCTTCCGCCGCTGGCACCTAACCACCGTCGACCTGCCGGGCGTATACTACCTTCAGGTCGTCAACTGGCTCTACAGGCGCAATCGGCTCGCGCGCGGCACGTTCGTCGCTCTCGGCGAGCGCATTCGCCTTTCAGCGGTCACGCAGCCGGTGTTCCTGCTCGCCGCCCGCGGCGACGACCTGGTGGCCGTCGACCAGTTGATGGCTGCCGCGCGGCATCTGGGGACCGCAAGCGCCGATGTCGCGCGCCTCACCGTCGAAGGACCCCATCTCAGCCTGTTCATGGGGCGGGAGACCCTCGCCGACGCGTGGCGGACCATCGCCGCCTGGCTTGGTAGCGATGGGCATTCGCGGCGACGCCGCACCGCCAAGACAGGCGCGTGAGCGATCAAACCGCCCTCAGGGTGTGCAGCTCCGGCCCGATATGTTCTCTTGAGCCATTGGTTGTCGGGCTGATTCCGGCAGGCGGCAACGTGGTCGTCGGCGCAACCCGATCGGTGGCCAGCATCGGCGCCCCGCAAAGCGAAGGGTCAAGGACGCAAATCGGACCTCGCGTCTGTATATACGAGCGCCATGACCCCAGGCTTCATCACCCACCTGCTTGTCGAGTACCGCTACTGGATACTCATTCCCCTCGCCTTTCTCGAAGGGCCGGTGGTCGCTTTCGCCGCCGGCGTCCTGGCGTCCCTCGGCTATTTCAGACTCTACGAGCTGTTCGTCCTGTTCATCGCGCGGGACCTGATAATGGATTCGGCCTATCTCATGGCCGGACATTTGGGCAGACAGAGCTATGCCGTTCGCAAGGTCATTGCCTGGCTGCGACTACAGCCTACCGAGCTCGACCTCCTACGAGCGCGTCTGCACAAGCACCCGTTTCGCTCGATAGTCGTGGCTAAATTGTCCTATGGCATTGCCTCCACGGTCATTGTCAGTTTCGGAGTACTAGGCTTGCAATACACGAGGTTTATTACTCGTGCCGTCTGTGTCACCGTCTTGCAGTATAGCATATTACTTATGCTAGGCTACTATTACAGCGCATCGCTGTCGAGTGGCGTAACCGACGTTCTTAAAATTGTTGAATATATCATGGCCGGTGTCGTCGTGGTCGCGGTATCTTACTATGTATTTACAAGAATTATGCGGTCGCGTTTCTTCGACCGATAGGGCTTCGGTTCAACGGTAGCTCGCGGCGCCGCACGCCCGTCGCCGCGAACGCGGCGTTGGCTATTGCCGCGGCGGTCGGCACCGAGCCCGGCTCGCCAATCCCGGTCGACGGCACATCAGGCTCGCCGGTGAACGCAACGTCGATCGACCGCGGTGCGTCGGTGAACCGAGCGATCGGATAGTCCCGCCACGTTGCCGCGATGACCTCGCCGTTCTCGATCGGCAACTCCTCCAACAGCGTCCAGCTCGCCGCCTGTTGCACGCCGCCCTCGATCTGGTTGCGCGCGCCGTCCGGGTGCGCCAGCCGCCCGGCGTCGACAGCGCACCACACCCGCTCGAGGCGAACGCGACCGCCGTCGCCGACTGACACCTCGGCGACTTCGGCGACATAGGTGCCGTGGTAGATGGTGCAGGCGACGCCGCGGCCGCGACCGGCCACGGTGGACGCTCGCCAGCCGCTCATCGCGCGCACCGTCTCCACAACGCGAGCCAGCCGCGGGTCGACGATATGCTTGAGGCGGAAGGCAATCGTGTCGGCGCTGGCGGCGGCGGCCACTTCGTCCATGAACGACTCGATCGCGAATACGTGCAGGGCCGCACCCAGCGAACGGAACGAGCCGGTGGCAATCAGACCTGGCTCGACCCGCAGCAGCGCTTCCATTCGACCGAGCTCATAGGGCGGAACCATGTTGCGACCGGCGGTCATTTCGGCCACCTGCGGCGAGCCCCCTCCCCAGCCGTAACTGTGCGGATTGGTGCGTCCGCGATAGCGCCAACCGACGATGGTTCCCTCGCCGGACAGCGCCGCCTCCACGTCCGCGTCGAGGGTCGGGCGGTCAGGCCCCGACCGGAATTCCTCCTCGCGCGTCCATTGCACAAGGACCGGCCGCTTCACCGCCCGCGACAGGCGCGCCGCCTCGATGGCCGCATCGTTCATGTTGCCGCGACCGTACATGCCCCCCATCATCTGCGGGTGGACCGCGATCCTGTCGGGGATGATGCCGAGCAGTTCGGCGAGCTCGTCGCGCAGACCGAACGGCCGCTGTGTCGCGGCATAGACCTCGGCGCGCCCGTCGCCCACGTCCGCCACCGCCGCGCTCGGCCCGATCGGCGCATGGGCGATATGCGGCATGTGGTAGCGCGCGCTGACGCGCCAGGCGGCGCCGGCGAATGCGGTCTTGACGCCTCGGTCCCGGCGCAGGGCAAGGTCCATCGGTTCACCGTCGGCCGCGGCGTGCGAAACCCACCTGGCGTCCAGGGCGGCGACCGCCGCCATCGCCTGGTCGTTCCGCTCCGCCACCACGCCGACGAAGTCACCGTCGCGGACGAGCGAAACGACGCCGGATATGGTCTCCGCCACGCTCGTGTCGAGCGCGTGCAGGGCGGCGCGATGCGATGGCGGGCGAAGCACGTGGCCGTACAGCATGCCCGCGATGCGCACGTCCGCCGGATAGCGGGCCGCACCGGTGACGATGGCCAATCCTTCAAGGCGCTCGGGGCGGTCGTCCTGCGGGGGCCTGCGCACCGCACCGGCAGCGTCGTCGGGAACCTCGCCTGCCAACGGCTCTTCGGCCGTCAGTTCTACAAACGACAGCGAGCGGCCGTCGGGCGCAAAGACGCTCCCATCCCTGACCGCGAGCGCATCCGCCGCCACCTGGAGCCGGTCCCCTGCCCGCGCCACCAGTTGCTTGCGGGCGAAGGCCGCCGCATTGCGCAGGCTCGCCCCGTCGACGGCGGTCGACATGCTGCCGAAGGTGCCCATGTCCCAGGGGACACTGGCGGTTTCGCCGAGTTCGATCCGCACCCGCGTCATCGGCAGATTTAGTTCCTCGGCAACGATGTGCGCGAATCCGGTGCGGATGCCCTGACCGTATTCAACCTTGCCGGATCGCGCCGTCACGCAGCCGTCGCGCGCGACCACGATCCGCTGCTCCAGGCGATCGGGCGGACGCTCGCCCCAGCGCGGCTGTTGCGGCCGTTTCATCGGGCTGCTTTCAGGATGGCGCGGATCGCTCGGCCGTATACGCCACACCGGCACAGGTGCGCATCGAGCGCCTTGCGAACGTCGTCTTCGCTCGGGTGAGGCTCGCGTGCCAGCAACGCCACCGCCGAGATCATCATGCCGCCCGTGCAGTAGCCGCACTGCATGGCATCCTCGTCGAGAAAGGCGCGCTGGACGGGATGCAGTTCGTCGCCGTTGGCGAGCCCTTCGACGGTGACGATACTCTTGCCGTCGACCTGGTCGGCCGCCGTCACGCAGGCCGCCGTCGGAACTCCGTCAACGAGAACGAAACAGGCGCCGCAAACCCCGTGGCCGCAACCATACCGGGTCGCGGTGAGGCCCAGATCCTCGCGCAGCGCGACCAACAGGCTGGTCCCCTCACGGAGCTCCATCGCCCGTTCCCGGCCGTTGATGAGCAGGCGCGTTCGCATCGTCTCTCGCTTCCCGGAACTGTAGCGCGAACGAGGATGATTTCACCGTGGGGTGGGCAAATCGACGACGGAGACAAGGTCGCACCCCTCACCGGCTCCGGGACGCGGCCGCGCCATCGGTAATCGCCACGTCCTCCTACCCTGGCACGTTGTGCCAGTCCAACGCCAGCGTGCCATCCGGGCGGACGGCGACCGCGCCGCCAAAGGAACGGCACTCGCGGTCCATTGTCGACCGCAGCCACTCCCTTTCATCGCCATCGGCACGCTCGAGCCGGAAGCGGCGGATTCGGAACGGCGCCATGGTCAGATCGACGAGACGCCGGTCGCTCGGATGCAGACTGACCCGATAGGCCAACACCAGATCGCCGCGATAGGCCTCGTAGCCCGCGATCCCCTCATAGTCGTTCAGAAAATCGCCGCAGCCATAGAGGATCGGCCGGTTGCGATGCACCTCGATGGCCTTGGCGTGGTGCGACGAATGGCCGAAGACGACGTCGACCGCGCCCCGCTCGACCAGCCCGCGGGCAAACGCCCGCTCGGCCGGGTCGACGGCATATCCCCAGTTCGGCCCCCAGTGGAGCGACAGCACGACGACGTCGCCGGGCGTTTTCTCGATCGCGCCGGCGATCCTGTCGATCTCGCGTGGCGATGGCTCGGCCAGGAAGTTGACACCCGGCCGCTCGGCGCTCGCCGCCCACGCCGATGGCACGCCGCTCGATGCGCAGGCGAGCGCGTGGACCAAAACGCGGCCCTTGCCGGCAACGGGCAGCACGGCCGGCCTTGCCGCCTCCTCCGCATCGCGCCCGGCACCCGCCGTCGCCAGGCCGGCATGATGCAGCACGTCAAGCGTCTCCACCAATCCCTCGCGCCCCCAGTCGAGGACATGGTTGTTGGCCAGCACGCAGCAATCGAGCCCGGCGGCGGTGAGGCAGGCCACGTTGCCGGGATTCATGCGGTAGTTGATGCCCTTCGGCCACGCCTTGTCGGATCGCGTGACTGCGGTTTCCAGGTTGACGATCGTCAGATCGGGAGCGAGCGTCTCGCAAACGCCCAGGGCATCGCCCCAGATCGAGGCGAACGGCAGCGGTTTCTTGATCGGGCCGTTCGCGGTCTCGGCCAGCGCGACGTAATCGAGGGCGGACCTCGCATATGCCTCGTGCAGCACCGGCGCACCCGGATGCGGCAACGCCTGGTCGATGCCCCGGCCGGTCATTACGTCGCCGCAAAGCATCAGCGAGATCGGGCGATCGATCGTCATCGGCGCTCCACGACGCAAGGACGCGTCATGCCGGCTGATGTCGGCGGCCGCGCTGTCCGTTTCCCGTTCGGGCAGCAGGCGATCGCGGTTGCTCCGCCGGCGCATTGCTCAACACTTTCACCAGCGCCTTCTGGGCAGCGCTGGCGTGGCGCTGGCGATGCCGCACCAGGGCGAATTCGCGCTCGGGAAGGCTCATCGGCACGACCTTGAGCACGCCGGCGGCAAGGTCGCGGGCGACCACGTGCTCCGAGATGATGGTGGCGCCCGCGCCGGCTTCCACTGCCTCGCGCACGGCTTCGTTGCTCGGCAGCACGAGAAACACCGGCAGGTCGTCGAGCGTCAGTCCCTCCCGCCCGGCGACATCGGCGAGCACGGCGCGGGTTCCCGATCCCTCTTCCCGGATCACCCAGGGAACCGCGGTGAGATCGGGCCTGCCGGGGGCAACCTGCGGCGGCGGCTGACGATTGGCGCTGATCACCAGCACCAAGCGATCGCGGTCGACCTGCTGACGCACCAGGCCGGGATCGTCGGTGGCACCTTCCACCAGGCCGATGTCGGCCGCCCCCTCGACGACCGCCCGCTCCACCTGGCGGGTATTACCGATCGTGACGTCGAGCTGAATCCCGGGATGGGCGGCGTGGAAGACCGCCAGACGGCGTGGCAGCCAGTAGGTGGCAATCGTCTGGCTGGCCGCGACCGACAGCGTGCCGGTGGAGAGCCCCGCGAGGTCGTCGAGAACGGACCGGGCGGCCGCTGCACGATCCAGCACCGCCCGCGCCTCAGGCAGGAAGGACCGCCCCACGTCGGTCAGCTCAATGCCGCGGCCGACGCGATCGAACAGAACGGCGCCCGTCCGCGCCTCGAGCGCGGCGATCGCGGCCGAAGCGGCCGACTGGGTCATGCCGAGCTGGGCGGCAGCACGGGTGACGTGGGCGTGATCGGCGATGGCGACAAAGATGCGGAGCTGGTCCAAGGTCATGTGTTCAAGTTACAATATCTATGGAAACGACAACAACAATTTGTTGGATTGATGGATCGGCCTGCCCCATGGTGGAAAAAACCCTTGAAAAGGGCCGATTCATGGGCGTCGCCAATCAGATGGACATGCGGATTACGAACCGGGTCACGGATGCCGTGCGGCACGCCGTATGCCGGTTGCGGAATATGGTTCGCGGAAGCGGCTACCGCCCGGAGTTGCACTATATGCGCGGCCCCGGTCCCAAAAGCCGCGCCAAGGGCTATAGTGAAGCCGGGCCTGATCAGGGGGACGGCACCTAGTGTTGACCACC
Source organism: uncultured Bauldia sp. (assembly GCA_964610725.1). GTDB lineage: Bacteria > Pseudomonadota > Alphaproteobacteria > Rhizobiales > Kaistiaceae > JBBDMC01. The sequence goes on along the minus strand of CAZSWL010000218.1, from coordinate 1,844 downwards.
AATCCCTTTGCCGAACTCACGACGTTCATACCGCTCACCGTCATTCGGGCGTACGTCATCGTCATGCTGCTCTTGGTCGTGGCCGGAACGTTGGTCGACGTCACCCACAAGAAAAGCGCACGGTACTTCTTCGACAACTGGCGGAAGGTGAAGGCAAAGGGGCGCCAGGTCGGCGGCGGGGAAGTCCTCGTCCTGGCCATCCAGACCGCGCTGGTGGAAGGTCTGACCTCGGGCGAATTCTGCAACCTGCGGCGCAGGGCCGCCCACCTCCTGACCATGTACGGCTTCGTGATCTACCTCGTCACCACCGTCATCATGGTTTTTGCCTATCCCACCCCTGCCGCCCCGGCGCCCGCCATCGTTCCGCTGCTGTGGTACATCGGGGCTTTGATGGTCTGCGTCGGCGGCTACTGGTTCTGGTTCTTCATCAGGGTCGACGTCGCCGCGGAGGGAAACCCACCGGTCCGCTTTGTCCAGGCGGACCTGTTCGTCGTCTCGCTCGTGTCGAGCGCGACGCTGGCTCTGATATGGGCGATCATCCAGTTTGCCGGCGACACCGCTTGGGCGAGGCTGTTCCTGGCTCTTTATCTCATCGACACGACCGTATTGTTCGGGGCGATTCCGTGGTCCAAGTTCGCCCACATGTTCTTCAAGCCGGCGGCGGCCTTCCAGAAGCGTCTGGAGCAGGCCAACGGGACGCGGCGCAACCTGCCGCCCCCCGCCGACAGCCCCGCCCTCTATGGCAGCGGCCGCCGGCCGCCGCATCACTACTGAGTGCTCACCGGCCGCGTCGATACAGGAGACAACCGCTCCCATGCCCACGTTTGTCTATATGACGAGTTGCGACGGCTGCGGATACTGTGTCGACATCTGCCCGTCCGACATCATGCACATCGATACCACCTACCGGCGCGCCTACAATATCGAGCCCAATTTCTGCTGGGAGTGCTACTCGTGCGTGAAAGCCTGCCCGCAGCACGCGATCGACTGCCGCGGTTACGCTGACTTCGCCCCGCTCGGCCACAGCGTTCGCGTGCTCAGGGAAGACGACAAGGGAACCGTTTCGTGGAAAATCCGCTTCCGCGACGGCCGCGAGAAGAATTTCGTTTCACCGATCAGAACCACGCCATGGGGATCGATCAAATCGCCATCTGACTACGACACACCGGCCGCCGATGCGATGAACTCCCAGGAGCTCGCCCACGAGCCCGAGGCGCTCCACGTCGATGCGCTACCGGCGCTGACGCCGGATAAATTGAAGCAGGGACTGGCGTGATGGCGCTGTTCAGGCGGCGAAAGACCGTATTCGTCGACTCCGACATCCTCGTCGTCGGTGGCGGCATGGCCGGATGCGGGGCCACCTACGAATCGCGCTACTGGGGACGCGACCTCAAGATCGTGTGCGTCGAGAAGGCGAACATCGAGCGCAGCGGCGCCGTCGCGCAGGGCCTTTACGCGATCAACTGCTACATGGGCATGCAGTGGGACGAGAACCAGCCCGAGGACCACGTCCGCTACGCGCGCAATGACCTCATGGGTCTGGTGCGGGAGGATTTGGGCTACGACATCGCCCGCCACGTCGACTCCACGGTGCACAAGTTCGAGGAGTGGGGCCTCCCCATCATGAAGGATCCGGAAACCGGGAGGTACCAGCGCGAAGGCAAGTGGCAGATCATGATCCACGGCGAGAGCTACAAGCCGATCGTCGCCGAGGCCGCGCGCAAGGCCGCCACCGAGGTCTACAACCGGATCATGGTGACCCACCTGCTGATGGACAGGACGAAACCCGACCGGGTCGCCGGTGCCGTCGGCTTCAACGTCCGCAACGGCGACTTCTACGTTTT
>CAZSWL010000217.1:0-10410 GCA_964610725.1 uncultured Bauldia sp. | reverse complement strand
AGGCTGCTCGCACGAGGGCTGGATCAGTCCAGCCGAAACGACGGGGGACTGGGATGGGCACGGTGCTTCAATTCAGGCCGGTGAGGACGACGCCCGCCCGCGCGTCCGCGCTGGCGCAGGGCGACTGCGAGATCGTGATCTTTCCGGGCATCCGCATCGAGCGGCACGACCTCGACCTGGCCCACCGCCTGCGCGATTCGACTGGGCAGGGCGACTTCGACGGCCTCGACGGCAACCATCGCCCGCGCGCGACGTCCTGAGCCTAGAGCGCCGCGGCGCAATTGGCCCGGGTAAGCGCGTCGGTGGCGGCGGCGAGCAGCGAGCCGTCCGGCACGAAGACGCGCAGCAGCCCGAAGCCCACGTCGATCGGCAGTTCGACCACGACCGCGGTGTCGAGCGACGCGGGCGGATTCTGGCGGATCTGCGCCATCTGCAGCGGCGTCAGGATCGCCAGGTCGAGACGCGTTCGCTCGGCCGAGCGGTCGTTGAGGCTGTAGACGTTGCGGCCGCGCCGATCAAACACCGCCACCGACCAGAACTCGTTCGGCAGCGCCGCCTGCATGTGGACGGGTCCGTCGGCGAGGCTGAACCGGCACACCGCCTGGACGAAGTTCGGATCGAGCGAGACGAGCGGCTCGGCGCCCGGTTCCGGCACCGGCAAGACGTGGAACTGACCGTCGGGGCCGAATTTGCGCATCTGCGCCCAGGCGTCGTTGTTGGCGTAGTACGGCACCAGGAACACCACTGCGATGTGGATGATGCCGCCGAGCAGCACGCCGCCGAGCGCGAAGAGCAGGGTCCGCTTCATGAGCAGCCGCCCTTGCGGATGGCGGGCATCGCCAGGTCGGTCGGTCGCCCGCCGGTGGTGAGCGGGGTGTCGTACAGGCGAAACACCAGCTTGAATCGCTCCACCGGCGCGATCGGCAGCCAGTTGCCCGGCTCGACCCGCGACGAAACCGTGATGACGAAGCTGCCGTCCTCGTGTCTGAGGATGTCGCGCGAGTTGAAGCCGGTGCGCGAAGCCGCGTTGACCATCAGCCGCCCGGCGGCGTCGTAGGCGGTCAGCGTCCACAGACGCGCCGGCGGTGTCTGACCGACGATCTGGTAGACGCAGCGACCGGCGAGCGGCTGCCCGTCGCTGTCGTTCTCGGCGGTGAACGACAGACCTTCGCCGGCCCCCAGCGGCACCTCGCCGGTGCGCGCCAGCATCGCCAGCGAATAGGGGTCGGCGTCGGTGCTGCCGGCCTCAGGCCACGCCGTCCATGGCCCGGCGGTCAGCGCGCCGAACCAGGGTCCGTGCTCGACGGCGAACCATGCGCTCGAGAAGCCGAGCACGGTGGCAATGACGATGGCAACGGCGAGATCGATCAGCAAACGCACGCGCTTGGTCCCGGCGCAGATGGCGCTCCTTGATAGCGACGCTGACTGCGAACGGCCACGTCGCCGTCCCGCTCACTGCGCGTTCGGCTGGTTTGCTGCTGCCGGCTGGTCGCCGGCGACCTTGCTCACCAGCGCCGCATCGTGCGGCGCCGACATCAGACCGGACTGATCGGCGGGCGCGGTACCGTCGCCCGGCGCCGCGGCCGGCCGCATCATCGCGGCGATGATCGCCAGCCTTTGAGTAGTGGCGGCCGACAGGCTCGCCGGCCGCGGTTGCGCCGCCTGCTGATCGCCGTTGGCGGAATCGGCGGTGGCGACCGCCTGACCTTTCGGCGGGGTCTCGAACGGATTGTCGATGTCGGGGATCGGTTTCAACTGGACGCCGCGGTGAGCGTAGGTCATGAAGTCGTGCCACGTCTGCGCCGGCAACGTTCCGCCGGTCAGCCGCCGCGTCGCTTGATAGCCGTCGTTGCCGAACCATACCGTGGCGACGAGGTTGCCGGTGAAACCGCAGAACCAGGCGTCGCGATAGGCCGACGTGGTTCCGGTCTTGCCCGCGGTCCTGATCCCGTCGAGCTTGGCGCGCCGGCCCGTGCCCCATTCGGGAACCTGCACCAGCATGCCGTTCATTTCGGCCACGACGTTCTCGGGCAGCACCCGCTTGGGCGGCTTGGCTTCACGCTTGCGGTCGTAAACGACCTTGCCACGGCCGTTGACGATCTTGGTGAAGCCGTACGGCGTCGCCTTGTAGCCGCCGTTGGCGAAGACGGCGTAGGCGCCGGCCATGTCGATAACGCTCACCTCGGAGGCGCCGAGCGGCAGCGAGCGCGTGATCCTGAGCTCGGAGGTAATGCCCATGCTGTGGGCCACCGCGACGATCTTGTCGCGGCCGATCGCCTGGGCCAGGCGCACCGGAATGACGTTGATCGATTTCACCAGCCCGGTCGTCAGCGTCACCGGCCCGCTGAAGTGGCCGCCGTAGTTGCGCGGACACCAGTTGCCGATGCAGATCGGTGCGTCCTGCACGATGCTCTTCGGCGTGAAGCCGTTCATCATCGCGGTGGCGTAGACGAAGGGCTTGAACGACGAACCCGGCTGGCGCAGCGCGTCGGTCGCACGGTTGAACTGGCTCTCGCCGTAATCGCGGCCACCGACCATGGCGCGCACGGCGCCGTCCGGGTCGACGGCGACGAGGGCGGCCTGCTTGACGCGATAGGCGGTGCCCGACTGGCGCAGATTCGACACGATGGCATCCTGGGCGGCGCGCTGCATGCCCATGTCGATGGTGCTGTAAACGGTCAGCACGCGGTTGCCGGCGAGGTCGAGCTTCTTGACCTGGTCGAACGCCCAGTCGAGGAAATAATCGGGCGAGCCGGGCAGCGCGGCATGTTCGATGACGTCGGCCGGATGACGGCGGGCGCCGATCACCTGGCCCTCGGTCATGAAACCGGCCTGGACCATGTTGGTCAGCACCTCGTTGGCGCGGGCGCGCGCCGCCGGCAGGTTGATGTGCGGCGCGTAGCGGCTGGGGGCCTTGAACAGGCCCGCGAGCAGCGCCGCCTCGGCGAGGTTGAGGTCCTTGACCGATTTGCCGAAGTAGAACTGCGACGCCGCCTCGACACCGAACGTGCCGCCGCCCATGTAGGCCCGGTCGAGGTAGAGCTCGAGGATCTGATCCTTCGACAGGTTGGCCTCCAGCCACACCGCCAGAAACGCTTCCTTGATCTTGCGCGAGATGGTGCGCTCGTTGCTGAGGAAGAGGTTCTTGGCGAGTTGCTGGCTGATCGAGGAGCCGCCCTCGACGACGGCGTTGGCACGCAAGTCCTCGGTCAGGGCGCGGATGGTGCCTAGCACGTCGATGCCGTGGTGATCGAAGAAGCGGCGATCCTCGGTGGCGAGCACGGCCTTGATAAGGTTGTCGGGCATCTGGTCGAGCGGCACCGAGTTCGACTGGTTGATGCCCCGCTTGCCGATTTCGTTGCCGTAGCGGTCGAGGAAGGTGACGGCGAGATCGCCGCGGGCCCGCCAGTCTCCCTGGGTGTCCTGAAACGCCGGAATCGCCAGCGCCAGCATCACCACCGAGCCGGCGGCGCCGAGCGTCAGTCCCTCTCCGAGAATCTCGGCGACCACCCGCATGGTCCCGGTCACCCGGAAGCGACGCATGAACCCGGCAACCGATTCGCCGACGACGGCGATGGCGCGGCCCGCGCGGAACAGCGTGGAATCGACCCACGCGTCGATCTCGATCAGGCGCAGGCCACGCCGGCGCTTGCGGTTGCTCTGGAAGGGGTCGCGCAACGGGGTGGCTTTCAAAGCGGTTTCGCTCGGGGGCCAATCTTGTCGGTCACCGCGCCGATAAGCAAGGGCACACGCCGCCGCCGATCAATCGAAAACGACGCTTTGCGCTAACCGGTCGAACACGACGCGCGCGCGGCGTGGTGATCTGACCGCCGAAACGTGATAAGGGAGAAAGTGGGGCAGGCTGCAGCCAAGCGTCAACGGCGCTCCCCCGCGGGCGCCACGGGAGGGAACGATGGCTCTGCGTCTGACGCAAACACTTCACCAATTCCGCAACGCATTGCCAATTGCGCCTTTTGCCGCAGCGCTGATGTGGGCGCTGACGCCTGCCGCGCTCGCGCAGGCGCCGTCGATCATGGCGCCCGGCGACACCATCGTGACCGCCTTTCCGGGCGTCCAGGCGCCGGTGCCGCCGATACCGCCCGGCGATCCGCTCGACGAGACGTTCATCGATCCCAACGGCGCCTCGCTCCAGATCCAGCGGCCGCAGCCACCCGGACCGCCGGCCGGCCAGCTGATCCCGTCGCCCACCGTATTCACCGCCCACGACGGCGACGTCGGGCTGGTCGGAGCGATCACCCTCGACGATCAGCCGGCACCGGACATCTTCGTCGGCGCCACGTCGATTTTCGGCATCCAGATCGTCACCCCCGACAGCGACGGCGACGGCCGGCCCGAGCGCGTCAAGACCGGGCAACCGGGCGCCACCTTCATGGCCGGGCAATGGGGTGCCGGCGGCGCCCCCGGCAGCATCTATCGCATCGACGGCACCACCGGCGCGATCAGCCTGTTCAGCACGATCGGCGCCAATTCCGGCCCCGGTCTCGGCGACATCGTCTTCGATCCCGCCACCCGCCAGTTCATCGTCTCCGACCTCGACACCGGCCTGATCTACCGGCTCGATTCGACCGGCCTCATCCTCGACACCTACGACCACGGCGTCAGCGGGCGCACGGCGGCGGGGCTTACCGCCGTTGCCGACGACGGCAGCGTCATGGACATCACTACTCCGGCGTTTGATTCGCAAGATCCGGCCACCTGGGGATACACCCAGCCCGAGCGTCGGGTGCGTGGTCTGGCGGTCGCAAACGGGCGCCTGTGGTACTCGGTCGACGGTTCCGACACTGGCGTTCCGCAAATCTGGTCGATCGGCATCAACCTCGACGGCACCTTCGCCGACGACCCGCGCTGGGAGCTCGACGTCGCCGGGCTGGCCAGCGCCAATCCGGTCTCCGACATCCTCTTCGACGGTCAAGGCCGCATGATCCTCGCCCAACGCGGCCAGCAGCGCGGCAGCTACGACTACTCGGTCTTCGCCGACCCGCAGCAATCCTCGGTCGTGCGCTATCGCCGCGAGATCCCCGACGATCCGACGACGCCGAGCACCTGGGTCGCGGTGCCCGACGAATACGCCATCGGCTTCCGTCCGGACGGGCGCAACACCGACGGCGGCATCGCGCTCGGCTACGACTACGACCAGTACGGCCAGCTCAGGACCGGCGCCTGCAACCGCTATCTGTGGACCACCGGCGAGTCGCTGCGCGACGACCCCGCACTGGCGGCGCAACTGGCGGCCGGCGGCCCGGCTACCGTTCACGGCCTGCAGGGCAACGACGAGAGCCTCGTGCGCCCGGCCAACGACCCGCCGTTCACCTCCTATTTCACCGATTACGACGGCCAGTTCGCCGACCCGCAGAACCAGGGGCACATGGGCGACGTCGAGATCTGGCAGCCGTGCAACGGCGGCTACGGCTATCTGCCGCCCTACTATCCGCCGCCGACCTACACGCCGCCCACCGGCTTCGACCTGTCGCTGACCAAGGAAGCGCGTGATTGTTCCGTCATCGGCTTCTACGGCGGCCAGCCGACCGGCATGCGGTGCCGGTTCGTCATCCGCGTCACCAACAACGGCCCGAGCTGGTATTGGGGCGACATCACCGTAGACGACACGCTTCTCGGCAGCCCGGCGGGTGCCGTCATGAGTTTCTCGCCGGACCCGCCGTGGTACTGCTCCATGTCGGTGCCGACGACGTCGTACGAATGCGTGGACCCGTGGGCATTCCTGTTGCCGGACGAAAGTGTCGACCTCACCGTTACCGTCGACCTTCCCGTCACCACCGAGCTCTGTTACCTCGGCAACGCCGCCCGGCTCGTCTGGCAACCGGGCTTCGGCGATGCCGACCCCTCCGACGATTTCGGCTCCGCCTGGGCGCAGCTGCCGAACGACAGATGCCGGCCGCACGGCAACACCACCAACCTGACCATCACCAAGCAGGCCTTGCCCGTCTGCCTCGACCACGAGAACGACTGGCGGTGCGTGTATCTGGTGACCGTGACCAACACCGGCCCCGGCGTCTACACCGGCGACATCAAGATCACCGACACGCTGTCGGTATCGAACGACCTCCACTGGGCGCCCGATCCGCCGTGGTCATGCACCAACCCGGGAGGACCGGTGCACGCGTGCACCTATCCCGGCGCCATTCTGCCCGACGAGGGCGGTGGCGCCCTCGATCCGCACCACGGCGTCGCCTTGTTCCTGTGGGTCGACGTGCCCAAGGCGGAACAGGAAAGAGCCGGCCGCTGCTCGGTCAGCAACACGGCCAGGATCACCGCGGCGCCGGGCGGCAGCCCGCTTAACACAAATGCCGGTGACGACGTATCGGCGACCGTTGATGGTGCGACTCCGGGCCGCAACTGCCAGCCGAGCGACCTCACCATCTACAAGCGAGGCCTCGATTGCGGACCCTACGTGCCGACGCTCGCCGACGGGCAGGGTGATCTGCGCAGGGTTATCCCTGAAGATGACCAGAGGGTCGTCGTCGGCATTCCGAACGCCCTGCTCGTGTGCCGCTTCGCTGTCTACGTGCACAACAACGGCCCCGGCGCCTTTGCCGGCGCGATCACGGTCAAGGACACGTTCCTTGGTTTCACGCCACTGGCGCCGTCACCGTGGTTCAGCTCGGCGAGCTGCAATCCCGACGGCTCCGGCGGATACGACTGCTCGCGGTTTGAGGACCTGGCGAGCGGGCAGACCAAGCCCTTCATGGTGGTCAACGTGCTGGTGCTCGGCGACGGCAAGGTCTGCCGCATCGCCGACCGGGTGCGGATCACGTCGCCGGTGGGCGGCAGTCACGGCAACACCAATGCGTCCAACGACAGCGCCGACGCCACGCTGCCGATCCCGGCCCCCGCCTGCCAGCCGCCGCCGCAGCTGGAGAAGCAGGCGTGCCCGCTCGACCAGATGATACCGCCGAGCGAGCAACAGCCTCAGGGCGGATGCTGCCCGGACGGCCAGACGTGGAACGGCAAGGAGTGCGCCGGGGCAGGCGCGCCGCCGCCGCCGCCGCCGCCCCCGCCGCCCCCGCCGCCCACCTGCCCGGCGGACTCGGTGCTGACGACGCAGGGGTGCGTGTGCGCACCCGGCACCTATGGCACGCCCGGCTACTGCCAGCGCCGGCCCGCCTGCCCGGCGGACTCGGTGCTGACGGCGCGGGGGTGCGTGTGCGCACCCGGCACCTATGGCACGCCCGGCTACTGCCAGCGCCGGCCCATCTGCCCGGCGGATTCGGTGCTGACGGCGAAGGGGTGCGTGTGCGCACCCGGCACCTACGGGACGCCGGGCTCCTGCCGGCAGCCGCCGAGCTGCCCCAAGGACCGGCAAATCCCCGGCGGCGACTGCTGCCGACCGGGAACCACGTGGAGCAGCCGGCTCCATCAATGCGTTGCTCCGCCGCCGCGGTGTCCGTCGGACTCGGTGACAACGCCGAACGGCTGCTTCTGCAAGCCGGGCACGTACGGGACGCCGGGCTCTTGCAAGCAGCGGCCGAGCTGCCCGCAGGATCGCCAGATCCCCGGCGACGGCTGCTGCCGGAGCGGAACGACGTGGAGCAGCCGGCTCCATCAATGCGTTGCTCCGCCGCCGCGGTGTCCGTCGGACTCGGTGGCAACGCCGAACGGCTGCTTCTGCAAGCCGGGCACCCACGGCGATCCCGGCCACTGCCAGCAAAACACGTCATCCTGCCCGGCGAACCGGAAGATGCCGAGTGGCGGTTGCTGCGAACGCGGGACCACATGGAACGGCCGCCTCGGCAAGTGTGTCGGGCCGTCCAGCACCACTCGTCCGGTTTGTCCGTCGGACTCGGTGGCTACGTCACGGGGTTGCCTGTGCAAGCCGGGCACGAGCGGCACGCCCGGGAAGTGCAAGCCGACCACCACGGGACCGACGCCCGGGCCAAGCATCCTGCGGACGCTGCCGTCGATCAGGTAGGGCGAACCGACGGACCGGCCGCCGGCGGCGGCCTGCGGGGGAGGAAGATCAGCGGACGCCGGCGCGCGCGCTCCGGCGTCGCGCTTGTTTGATGCGGCGGGTGCGCCCTTCGCCGATCGCCTCGAGGACGAGCACGGCGAATTCGCCGTTGCAGAACCACTTGTCGGCCGCCCATACGACGAAGGGCGTCGCGACGGCGGCGAGAAGGATTCCCATTTGCGGCCTCCGCGGATGTCTCTAAAAAGAGACGATATCGAAGGATCGCGTTCACCGGCGCTCAAGCTGAACGTAACCTTAATGGCGCCGGCCGCGGCCGGGCGGCGGCGCCGACGAGAGGCCGATGCCCGCCAGATTTGGTCAGCCGCAACACCTGGCGCCCGCCGCCGACGAGCCGTTCTGGCGGCGGCTCGGCCTCGCAGAGATGTCGCAGGCCGAGTGGGAATCGTTGTGCGACGGCTGCGCCCGTTGCTGCCTCAACAAGCTGGAGTACGAGGACACCGGCGAGATCGAGTGGACCGAGGTCGCCTGCCGTCTCCTCGATTCCGACACCTGCCGCTGCCGCGATTACGCCCACCGCCATGCCCGCGTCGCCGACTGCATCGCGCTGACGGCGGACAACGTGCCGGAGCTCGCCTGGCTGCCGCCAACCTGCGCCTATCGCCTCGTCGCCGAGGGGCGCGACCTCTACTGGTGGCATCCGCTCGTCTCCGGCGACCCCGACACGGTGCACGCCGCCGGCATCTCGGTCAGGGGCCGCACGGTGAGCGAGGCCGACGTGCCCGAGGCCGAGCTCGACCAACACGTGGTGGCCTGGCCGGGCGAGGATCCGGCGCGGCGGCGCTGAGCGCGGTCGTCTGCCGGGCGGGCGCAGAAGCAGCGCGTCCGAGGGCCTGTCGCCGGCCGCCACGACGCGCTAGAAGACCGCGAGTGGCAACCGACGGAGGCTGAGATGGCCAAGACGACCAAGGTGCGCAAGGACCGCGGGCGGCTGGAGACGCCGTCCGACCTCGGCCAGAACGCCACCGGCGACATCGCCGGCGCGCTGAACGCGCTGCTCGGCGACGTGTTCGCGCTCTACCTCAAGACCAAGAACTTCCACTGGCACGTCAGCGGGCCGCACTTCCGCGACTACCATCTGCTGTTCGACGAGCAGGCGGGCGAGCTGCTGGCGATGACCGACGAGATCGCCGAGCGGGTGCGCAAGCTCGGCCGGCGGACGCTGCGCTCGATCGGCGAGATCGCCAGCGTGCAGCGGGTGCTCGACAACGACGCCGACTATGTCGACCCCGAGGACATGATCGCCGAGCTGCGCGACGACAACCAGGCGCTGGTCACCCGGCTGCGCTCCGCCCGCGACGTCGCCGACGACCACGGCGACAGCGGCACCATCAGCCTCATCGAGCCGTTCATCGACCAGGCCGAGCGGCGGGTGTGGTTCCTGTTCGAGACGGGGCGCCGGGCAGGGGGGAAGTAGCCCGAAACGCTTATGCGGGCGGCGATGCGTTTGCCGAGATTGCGAACGGCGGCAGATAAGACAGGCACGCCCGCTTGAACGACGCCTCGCGGATCTTGCCGGCGTCGGACCAGGCCACCACGAACCTGTCGCCGTCGCAATCGACGACCAGCATCACCGGTCCGCCGCTGTTCAGCCGGACACGGTCGCCGAGGTGCAGCCGCTCGCCGGTGCCGGCGATTTCGCCGGCCCGCGCCACCAACCCTAGGCTGTGCGCCGGATAGGTGCGATAATTGTAGCTCATGGGATGCGAGGTGAGGCCATGACCGACGAGCAATTCCAAGCGGGCGACACTGTGCGCCTGAGGTCCGGGGGACCGTTGATGACGGTACTGGAAACGCGCATGGACCCCGACGGGCAAAAAATCTGGACAGCCTGGTTCGACGGCGCCGGCAAGGAGTCGCGCGCGTCTTTTCCGGCCGCTGCGCTGGAGCCGGGCACCGGTATTCCGCTGCCAGGCTGATCCCTCGAGGTAAACCGTCCGTTAACCGAGTGGCGCCGACGCGCGGCGCAAGGGCGCTCGCTTGCAAGAAGGTGGCGTGAGGGGCTGCGGCGGCGGCGTCACCAGCGTCGCCGATCCGCTCAACGACCAGGCTGAGCGGCGGGGCTGGTTCTTGTTCGAGACGGGACGAAGGCGGGGGAGGCTATTTGGTGTCGAGGAGACGCGCAACAAGCGTGTCGATGCGTTGAGCGACGCCGGCCTCGGTCAGCCCATCGCGGACCAGCCGGCGGGCGCGCTGAAACTTGACCGATTCGGAAAGCGGCACGGCCGCGGCGACTTTCTCCGCCTCGCGCGCCGCGTCGGTGAGCTCGGCGTGAAGCTTGTTCTTGGGATCGAAGCGCGGGATGTGGAGCGCAAACATGACCTTGTCAAAATGACGCGCCCCCCATTGCCCACGAGCCTGCATCGAAGCCACGCGGGCACGGGTTGCCTCGCTGTTGAAGATCG
>CAZSWL010000216.1:0-2588 GCA_964610725.1 uncultured Bauldia sp. | reverse complement strand
TCGGCGCGCGCAGCAGGTAGTAGAACAGTCCGTTCATGGCAGCGAAGCCGCCGACCAGCGCAAAAGGAAAGCTGTTGCGCAGGAACGCGTGAAACACGGTGTTGCCGAAACCGGCCGGCAGCGACTGCCAGGCGTCCTTGGCGATGGTCAGGAAGACCACGGCGATGAAGGCGAAAACCGCAATGTTGAGTCCGGCCACCACGATCGCGCGGGCGCTGCGTCCCGCAGCCAGCGTCCTGATTACCGGAGTCAGGAACGTGCCGAGAAAGACGCCGACAAAGCCGACCCCGAAGAGCAGCCCGGTTTCGCCCTGGCTGAGATGGCCGAACAACAGGACGAGCGCCAAGGCGCCCGCCGTCAACAGCACTCCGAAGACAAAATAGGCCCGGTTACGTTTGAAGAAGCGGTTGCGGCTCTCGCTCTCCACGCTCGCCTTGAACGTCTTGAGCGCCGTGGCGATGCTTCTGCCGTTGGAGGGGTCGATCGACACGGTGCCGCCAAGGCCGTCGACCCAGTCGAGCACCGCCCGCTCTCCGGGGGGCAGGCTGCCGCGATCGGCCGGCGGTGATTTTTGCGGCACCTTGAGGACGATGGTGTCGCCGGCATCGTCGAAGACGAGCAACCCCTTGACTGCCAGCGCGATCGCCGCTGCGGTGAACTCGCGCCAGTTGCCGCCGCGCCAGCCGAAATGGTGGATATAGGCGGCAAGCGCCGCCGAGATGCCGGCCGGCGGGTGAAACAGGGGGATGATGGTGCCCTTGGGCGGATCGCGGCCGACCGCCCTCCAGGCCGCGATGTAGAAGGCAAGCACCGCGACGAAACCGAGGCCGCCGAAAACGAACCGTCGGTAGTCGAGAAAGAGGTAGTAGAGCGCCCGCAAGCCGCTCGGCGCCGTCACCAGCCCGGTCGGCAGCTCCATGGCGACCGAGTATCCCTCGCCGGGGAGAAGCGCCCGCGTCGTCTCGACCGCGAGCGTGTTGTTGCCGAGAATACGGCCGCTGAAGTCCTTGCCCGTCTCGCCGTAGCGGCCGGTGTAGGCGGTCCAGCGCACCGGAGCGGCACCGCCGGGCAGCGTGAAGCGCGCCGTCGCGGCGAGGATTGGAAACGCCCAGTCGTTGCCGGTCGCGTTCCAGAAGAGTTCGGTGTGGTCGGGCAGGAAGCGGATCTGACGCCCGGTCGTGTAGTGGAACTCGTAGGTGTAGATGCCGGGCTTGAGGACCACGTTGGCGTCGCCGGCATAGATGCGCACGCCGCGGTCGTTGGTGGCGGTGTGATGGGGCTCGGGCGCGCCGTTCTTGCTGACCGACAGGAGGCGGAAACTCACCTCGTGGCTGCTGCCCGCCCGGTCGACGAAGGTGAGCGGGAAATCGCGGTAGATGCCGTGTCTGATCTGGTCGTCCTCGGCGCGCGCCTTGATCGTCTCGGTGACGTCGAGGCGCCCGTCCTGCCCGACGACCACATCGGAATCGAACCGCAGAATCTGTTCCTCGGCGTGCAGCGGGCCGGCAATACCCGCCGCCGACAGCACGGCGATGAACAGAGTGGCCAATCGTGCCCGCAAGCGGCTGGTGCGCTGCACCCTCATCGACCTCTCCGCTAGCCGCCGAAGGCCACCTCGGGCACCGCCCGGTCAGCCTCGCCGATATCGAAATAATCACGCCTGCGGAACGCGAATGCGCGCGCCACCAGATTGCTCGGGAACGACTGCACCAGCACGTTGAGATTGCGAGCGGCGCCGTTGTAGTAGCGCCGGGCCATCTGGATGTCGTTTTCGGTGGCGGCGAGGGCGCTTTGCAGGTCGCGGAAATTGTCGCTGGCCTTGAGGTCGGGGTAGGCCTCGGCGAGCGCCATCAGCCGCGTGAGCGCACCCGACAACATGCCCTCCAGCCGCCCGCGCTCGCCGACGTCGCCCTCGGCCAGGCGGCTGATCGTCGATCGCAGGCTGGCGATCTCCTCGAACAAGCCTTTCTCGTGGGCGGCGTAGCCCTTAACCGTGCTGACGAGATTGGGGACGAGGTTGGCGCGTCGCTTGAGCTGGACGTCGATGCCGCTCCAGCCCTCGGCCGCCATCTGGCGGGCCCTGACCAGGCGGTTGAACACGACAACGGCGTAGGCCGCAACCGCGGCCACGATCACAAGGACGACCCACCAGGTCATGGCGCCCACCCCCGCGAGCTCGCGCCGTTATCGCCGAGTCGTGTGACAAAGGGAAGGCGGGCGCGCGCCAGCGGCCAGGAAGTCGGTTGCGGCCGCGAGCCGGCACGATCCTTCCGTGACGACCTGGTGATGAGCCCCACGGCGATGGGTTGGCCCGCCGCACCGGTTGCCGCTAGTGATTTGAGGATTGGCGCGCCCGGAGAGGATCGAACTCCCGACCTTCGCGTTCGAAGCGCGATGCTCTGTCCGCTGAGCTACGGGCGCCAGGACTGATGTAATTACAAGTGGTTGTTCATGGCAGCGGCGGATGGGGAGAGATGAGCGGCTGGCGGAACCATCATATCGCCAAGGGTTGCCGACACGCACCGGCAAAAGTATAAAATCGTACGCAGCCTCAACGAAGGACGCATCGGCATCGGCGCACAAATGCT
>CAZSWL010000215.1:0-20955 GCA_964610725.1 uncultured Bauldia sp. | reverse complement strand
AGCCGAACGACATGGCGCCGGTGGCGAAACGCTTGACGATCTCCCGAGCCGGCTCGACTTCCTCGAGCGGCACCGGCGCGCGGCCGTCGTCCTCGGCCGACTTCAGATCGAACAGGCTGCGGATGGTCAGCAGGCGCGCGTTCACCTCGTTGATGCGGGCCGAATACTGCCGGTAGACGTCGAGCGAATTGGCGCGCACGGCGTGCTGGAGGTCGCGCACGGTCTCGTAGGTCCAGGCGTGATCCTCGCCGCGCTGGCGCAACAGATACTCGCCGCCGACTTCGAGGGAATCGCGCAGGACCGGTGAGGTGCCGAAGGCGAGGCGATGGCGGCGCGCCGTCTCCTCGGCGATCTCGGCGAGGCCGGCCCCCTCGATGGTGGTGGCGGTGCCGGCGAAGTAACGGTCGACGAAATCACCGGCGAGGCCGACGGCGTCGAAGATCTGGGCGCCGCAATACGACTGGTAGGTGGAGATGCCCATCTTGGCCATCACCTTGAGGATGCCCTTGTCGACGGCCTTGATGTAGCGCTTGACGGTGTCCTTCTCGGAGACGACTTCGGTGAGCTCGCCGCGCATGGCATTGAGCGTCTCGAAGGCGAGATAAGGGTTGATCGCCTCGGCGCCGTAGCCGGCCAGCACGCAGAAATGGTGCACCTCGCGCGCCTCGCCGGTCTCGACGACGAGGCCGACCGAGGTTCTGAGGCCCTCGCGAATAAGGTGATGGTGGACGCCGGCGGTGGCGAGCAACGCCGGTATCGGGATGCGGTCGGGGCCGACCAGGCGGTCGGACAGGATGATGATGTTGATGCCGGCGCGGACCGCCGCCTCGGCGCCGGCGCACAACGCGTCGAGGGCGGCCGCCATGCCGGCGGCACCGGTGGCGGCCGGGTAGGTGGTGTCGAGGGTGGTCGAACGGAAATGGTTGTCGTCGAGATCGCCGATCGCGCGGATCTTCTCGAGATCCTCGTCGGTGAGGATCGGCTGGCGCACCTCAAGCCGCTTGCGGCGGCTGAGGCCCTCGAAATCGAACAAGTTCGGCCGCGGGCCGATGAACGACACCAGACTCATCACCAGCTCTTCGCGGATCGAGTCGATCGGCGGGTTGGTGACCTGGGCAAAGTTCTGCTTGAAGTAGGTGTAAAGCAGCTTGGGCTTGTCGGAGAGCACCGAGATCGGCGTGTCGTTTCCCATCGAGCCGACCGCCTCCTGGCCGGTGACGGCCATCGGCGCCATCAGTATCTTGAGGTCTTCCTGGCTGTAACCGAAGGCCTGCTGGCGATCGAGCAGGCCGACCGGGCTCGCCGGAGCGCGGGCGGCGACCTTGGGCAGGTCTTCCAGCACGATCTGGGTGCGCGCCAGCCACTGGGCGTGCGGGTGGCGGCGGGCGAGGTCGGCCTTGATCTCGTCGTCGGAGATGATGCGGCGCTGATCGAGGTCGATGAGCAGCATCTTACCGGGCTGCAGACGCCACTTCTGCACGATGCGCGATTCAGGCACGGGCAGGACGCCCGCCTCCGACGCCATGATCACCTCGTCGTCGGCGGTGACCATGTAGCGGGCGGGACGCAGGCCGTTGCGGTCGAGGGTGGCACCGATCTGCCGGCCGTCGGTGAAGGCCATGGCGGCGGGACCGTCCCACGGCTCCATCAGTGCGGCGCTGTACTCGTAGAAAGCGCGCCGCTCCTCGTCCATCAACGGGTTGCCGGCCCACGCCTCGGGGATAAGCATCATGGCCGCGTGCGGCAGCGAATAACCGCCGCGCAGCAGGAACTCGAGCGCGTTGTCGAAACAGGCGGTGTCGGACTGGCCTTCGTAGGAAATCGGCCACAGCTTGGAGATGTCGTCACCGTAGAGCGGAGAAGAAACGCTGGCCTGGCGCGCCGCCATCCAGTTGACGTTGCCCCTGACGGTATTGATCTCGCCGTTGTGGCAGACGAGGCGATAGGGATGGGCGAGGCGCCACGACGGGAAGGTGTTGGTGGAGAAACGCTGGTGGACGAGGGCGAGGGCGGAGGCGAAGCGCGGGTCGGCGAGGTCGCGATAGTAGCGACCGAGCTGGTCGGCAAGGAACATGCCCTTGTAGACGATCGTGCGGCATGACATCGACACGATGTAGAAATCGTTGTTGAGGCCGCCGTAGGCGGCGTAGATGCGCGCTGAGATCACCTTGCGGATGACGTAGAGCTTGCGCTCGAAGGCATCGTCGTCGGCGATGTCGGCACCGCGGCCGATGAACACCTGACGGTGGGCCGGTTCGGTGGCGGTGATCTCGGGGGCCGCCGACAGGCAGGAATTATCGACCGGAACATCACGCCAGCCGATGAGCGTCTGCCCTTCCTCGGCGATCACATCCGCGACGATCTCCTCCATGGCGGCGCCCACGGCGGCGTCGCGGGGCAGGAAGACGAAGGCGGCGGCGTAGCGGCCGGGATCGGGCAGGGCGAAGCCGAGGCGGTCGGCCTCGGCGGCGAAGAAGGCGTGCGGAATCTGCACCAGCATGCCGGCGCCGTCGCCGACCTTGGGGTCGGCGCCGGTGGCGCCGCGGTGGGTGAGGTTAAGGACGATCTTGAGACCGTCCTCGATGATGCGATGCGATTTCTCGTTGTGCAGGTTGACGATGAAGCCGACGCCGCACGAGTCGCGCTCGTGCCGGGGATCGAACAAGCCGGTCGCAACCGCTTTGCTGGTGCTTGTCGCCGCCACCTGTGTCTCCCGTCCTAGCCCGCGGCGCCGGTTCCCGAGACCGCCCGGAACGGCGGCGATCGGCCCCTCGAGGTCGCCCAGTGACCGACGCCATGCGAGTTCGTCCGACCGCCCGAAGCGGCAGCCTTACCGTTCCTCCGCCGGGGCGCGGCATTCGCGGGGTTGCGTCATCGGCAACCTCGCCGCAAGGCCGTTCGCCGCGACCCGATTGGACAGTAGTCCTGTCCTATTAAACACAACATGCCAGATTTCATTGCACTCGGCAAGCAGGCGATTATGGCGGTCAGGCAGCGGCCGATAAACCCGTGATCAACGGCGCCGACGCGGGATAGCCGGTTGCTTGTCGGGCCGCTCAGGCGGACAAGAGGGCGATGAATTTTGCCAGCGACAACTGGGCCGGCGCCTCCGACCGCGTCATTGCTGCACTCGCCGAGGCGGCCGAGAAGGGCGGTCCGGCCTACGGCGCGGACGAGCTGACCAAGGCGGTCGAACGACGCTTCGCCGAGCTCTTCGAGCGCGAGGTGGCCGTCTTTCTGGTGGGGACGGGAACGGCAGCCAACGCCCTTGGCCTTGCGGCCTACGGCTGTCCGGGCGGGGTCGTTTTTTGCCATGCCCAGGCGCATATCCTGGTCGACGAGGCCGGCGCGGCCGAATTCAACGGCGGGGTGCGGCTGGTTGGCCTGGCCGGCCAGCGCGGCAAGCTCACTCCGCAGGGCCTTACCGACGGATTGGCCCGCTTTCCGGAGGGCGTCGTGCGCCACGGTCGACCGGTGGCGGTCAGCCTCTCCCAAATGAGCGAGCTCGGTGCCGCCTATGGACCCGACGAGATCGCCGCGCTGGCCGAGGTCGCCCGCACGCGCGGCATCGCCCTCCACATCGACGGGGCGCGCTTCGCGGTGGCGGTCGCGGCGCTCGGCGCCAAGCCGGCGGACCTGACCTGGCGGGCCGGCGTCGACGTCCTCTCCTTCGGTGGCACCAAGAACGGCTGCGTGGCGGCGGAGGCGGTGGTCTTCTTCGATCCGTCGCGGGCACGCGATTTTGCCCTCACGCGCCAGCGGGCCGGTCACAGTTTTTCCAAGAGCTGGTTCATCGCGGCGCAGTTCGACGCCTACCTGCGCGACGGACATTGGCTGGAGCTGGCGCGCCATGCCAACGCCAAGGCGGCAAGGCTCGCGGCTGCGATCGAGGGGTCAGCGGCCGCGCGGCTGGCCTGGGTGGCACAGGGCAATGAAGTCTTCGCGCTGATCAAGCGGCAGGCGGACGAGCGGCTGCGCGCTGGCGGAGCGATCTACTACCCGTGGCCGACCGACGGGTTGCCGCCTGAGGCGCTCGCCGGCGCCGGCGAGATACTGGTCCGTCTGGTGACCAGCTTCAAGACCAGCGACGACGAGGTCGACCGGTTCGTCGATGTGCTTGCCGACGCAGGCATCGTCTAACGACCGTGATTGTCGGCCGCCAAATCCAAATGAAGAAGGCGCCCTCGCGGGCGCCTTCGATCTCTTCAGGCGATGCGGTTCAGGCAGCGACCTGGTCGATCTGCTTGGCCTTCGCCTTGGCCTTGCCGATGGTGACGGTACGCGGCTTCATGGCCTCGGGAATCTCGCGGGCGAGATCGACGTGGAGCAGCCCGTTCTCGAGATTGGCTCCAACTACCTCGACATGCTCGGCGAGCTGGAAGCGGCGCTCGAAGGCGCGCGAGGCAATACCGCGATAGAGGAACTCCTTGCCGGTCTCCTCGGTATCGGACTTTTTCTCGCCCTTGACCGTGAGCGTGTTCTCCTTGACCTCGACATTGAGGTCAGCGTCGCCGAAGCCGGCTACCGCCATGGTGATGCGATAGGCGTTCTCGCCGGTGCGCTCGATGTTGTAGGGCGGGTAAGTCTGCGCCGATGCCTCCGTATTGGCGAGCGAATCGAGCACGCCGAACATGCGGTCGAAGCCGACGGTGGAGCGATAGAGGGGGGTGAGATCGAAAGTGCGCATTTTCAGGTCCTCCGAATGAGCGACATGATGTTGAGAACCGCCGGTTGCCCGCCGCCTTGGCCCGGCCAACGTCGGTTCCCGCGGACCCGCGTGGCGTCCGCACCGTTCAGGTGGGAAGCCGCAAATCCGGTTTCAAGGCCAGAAATCGGCGCGAAAGGCCGGGTCAAGCTGAACGGCAAATGAACGGCGGCTTCGGACGCGGTTCATGCGGCCGGACCGACAATGCCACCCGCTTCGATCGGGCCGTGACGGTTCCTCCCAGGCCTGGCTCCGATCGCAAGAGGCCGGCATCGTCCCCGCCCCCCCTCCGATGCCGATCCTGACGCCGGCGGCGCCCACGGGCGCCGCCGGTCTTGTCTCGCGGTCGCGCTTGAGCCGCTGCAGCCGGTGATCTAAGCAATGCCACCGCCGTCGCAAGGAGCGGCGGCCTGCGGCTAGGCGGCATGGAACTCTTCGCTATTGAGGATGCGCGACCCCCAGCGGGTGCCGTCGTCGGCGCCGTCAAGACCGCGGACGGCGTCGCCCTCAGGTACGGGCGCTGGCCGTCCGGGCAGCGGCGCTCGCGCGGCACGGTCTGCCTGCTGCAGGGGCGCAGCGAGTGCATCGAACGCTACTACGAGACAATCGGCGACCTGAGACGGCGTGGCTTCGTGGTGGCGATCCTCGACTGGCGCGGCCAGGGCGGCTCGGAGCACCGGCTGCGCAACCCACGCAAGGGCCACGTCGACAGCTTCGCCGAGTACGACCGCGATCTCGACGCCTTCATGGAGCAGGTGGTGCTGCCCGATTGTCCACCGCCCCATTTCGCCCTTGCTCATTCGGCCGGCGGCTTGGTCTGCCTGCGCGCCGCCCACGACGGGCGGGCGCGGTTCAACCGCATGGTGCTGTGCGCACCGATGGTCGCCTTCGGCCCTGGTGTCACCGGGCAGACGACGGCGTGCCGGGTTGCCGGCGCGCTGACCGCGATCGGCCTCGGCGAGCTCGGCGTCCATGGGGCGGCGCGGCGAACGATCGCCGAGGCTCCCTTCGACGGCAACAGCCTCACCGGCGATCCGCGCCGCTTTCAGCGCAACGTCGCCATCTATCGCCAGCTGTCGCAGGTTTCCATCGGCGGCCCCACCTACGGTTGGGTCAACGCCGCCTGCCAGGCCATGCAGGCGGCGAGCGACGTCGACTTCGCGGCGGCGATCAGAGTGCCGACGCTGGTCGTCATCGGCGCTCTCGACACGGTGGTGTCGGTACGGTCGGTGGAGGCGCTTGGGCGCGAACTGCGCGCCGGCGACGCGCTGGTGATCCGCGGCGGACGACACGAGCTGATGATGGAGCGCGACACGGTGCGCGAACAGTTCTGGGCGGCGTTCGACGCGTTCGTGCCCGGATCGTGAGATTCACCCGGCGGAAAGCAGCCGCAGAACCTCGTCATGCAGGCGCCGGTCACCGGTCGCCACCACCCGCCCGCCGACGGCGGCGGAGTTGCCCTGCCAATCGGTGACCCGGCCGCCGGCACCGGAGACGATCGGGATCAGGGCGACGATGTCATACGGCTTCAGGCCGGCCTCGATGACGACGTCGGCGTGACCGGCGGTGACCATGCAGTAGGCATAGCAGTCGCAACCGTAGCGGGCCAACTGCGCCGCCTGCTCGACGCGGTCGTAGGCGGCGCGGTCGCGGCCGACGAACATGGCCGGCGTGGTGGTGAAAAGGATCGCGCGGGAGAGGCTGGCACAGGGCCGGACCGCCAACGTTCGCGTCCCGTCCGGCCCGCGATACCAGGCGCGCTCGCCGTCGCCGACATAGCGTTCGCCGGTGAACGGCTGCGCCATCATCCCGAGCACCGGCCGCCCGCGGTGGGTCAAACCGATGAGCGTGCCCCACACCGGCAGGCCGGCAATGAAGGCACGGGTACCGTCGATCGGGTCGATGATCCAGACGTAGTCGGCGTCGGTACGTTCGGCGCCGAATTCCTCGCCGACGACGCCGTGGTCGGGGTAGGTCTCGGCCAGCAGCCGGCGGATCGTCGTCTCGGCGGCGCGGTCGGCGGTGGTCACCGGATCGAAGTCCGCACCGCCCTTGTTCTCGATCTCAAGAGGTGCCCGAAAATGCGGCATGATCGATTCGCAGGCAGCGTCCGCCAACCGGTCGAGGAAGGCGATCAGACTGTCTCGGTCGGTCATTTTGGCAACACGCAGCCGCTATACGCACGCCGCCCGATTTCGTTGCGAGATGAGATTATGCCAGTAAATATTTGATTAAACACACGTTTTTTCTGTTTTCCTGCCTGCGGCATCACGAATCACCGGGGGGCTTGATTTTTTGCATTGCGGGGTCAAAATATTGCAGTGCGATAGAGATATCGCATTGCCCACCTTGGGCGTTTCCTCCCTAGACTTGGGCCGCTTTGCTGAACCGCAAAGCGGCCCTTTTTCCATCGGCACGGCACCGGCGCCGTGGGAGCGGCCTATTCGGCGGCCTCAGGCTGGATAAGGAAGCCCGCGTCGAAGGCATCGGCCAACTGGCTGATCAGGAGACGGACGTTCGACTGTAAACGAACGAAGCCGGCGGTGCGCTCCAGGGAACGCTCGTCCATGTAAAGGCCGCGGTTGACCTCCACCTGCATGGCGTGGAGTCCGCGCGCCGGCTGACCGTAATGTTCCGTGATGAAACCGCCGGCGTAGGGCTTGTTGCGGTTCACCGAATAGCCGAGACGGGTGAGGATTTGCGCGACCAGATCGGTCAACTCGGTGGCGCAGCTGGTGCCGTAGCGGTCGCCGAGCACCACGTCGGGTCGCTGGCGCCCATGCGGGCCGCGCACCGACGAGGGCATCGAGTGACAATCGAGCAGAATGGCGAGCCCGAAGGCGGCGCGGGTGTCGATGACCAGCTGGCGCAGGGCGCGGTGATAGGGCTTGTAGACGGCGTCGATGCGGGCGAGCGCCTCCTCGACCGGCACCGGCGCGGCATAGATCTCTTCGCTGTCGGCAACGATGCGGGCGATGGTGCCGAGCCCGCCGGCGACCCGTACCGAACGCACGTTGGCGTAGGTGGGCAGGCTGCCGGCGAACATCTTGGGGTCGAGCTCGTAGGGCTCGCGGTTGACGTCAAGCCAAGCGCGGGGAAAGTTGGCCTTGAGCAGGGGGGCGCCGACGGCGGCACCGCTCGCCATGATTTCGTCGACGTAGGTGTCCTCGGAACGGCGAATGGTATTGCGATCGAGGCGAGAGGCGGCGAGGAAGCAATCGGGATAGAAGCTGCCGCTGTGACCGGAATTGATCACCACCGGCAGGCGATGACGGGCGGGCGCGATCACCTCGAAGGGGGGCTTGCCGGAAAAGTCGATGGGCGTTGGCATGAAACGGTTGCGAGTACAAAAACGGGCCAAGGAGCCCCGATGCGGACGATGTTGCCAAGATCGCCGCCGCCTGTCCACTGGCGGGCGACGGTGACGAAGCGCCGCTATTCACGCGATCTTTACTGGGGTAAGGATTAATCCCGTGAACGTCCGATGCCGCTGACCGACGGGGGGTCCGCGACGATGCTGATGTCGAGAATCCTGCTCGCCGAAGACGACCACGACATGCGTCGCTTCCTGGTCAAGGCGCTGCAGAACGCCGGCTACGATGTGGTGGCTTTCGACAACGGGCGCTCGGCTTACGAGCGCATCCGCGAGGAGCCGTTCACGCTGCTGCTCACCGACATCGTCATGCCGGAAATGGACGGCATCGAACTCGCCCGGCGGGCGACCGAGCTCGATCCCGACCTCAAGGTGATGTTCATCACCGGCTTCGCCGCGGTGGCGCTCAACCCGGATTCAAACGCGCCCAAGGACGCGAAAGTGCTGTCGAAGCCGTTTCACCTGCGCGACCTGGTCAACGAGGTCGAGAAGCTGCTGGCGGCGTAGGCGGCCGGCTGCTTGCCAGCCACGGCCAAGGGCGGGCCGCGCGTCGGCGCCGTTGGCGGCGAGGCTTGAAGGGGCTGCTTGCCGGCTGGTATATGCGGAAGGTCGTTGCACCCCGACTGAAGGCGGTGCGCGCGGGCGGTTAGCTCAGCGGGAGAGCACTACGTTGACATCGTAGGGGTCACTGGTTCGATCCCAGTACCGCCCACCATTTTCCGCAACCTCCTGATTGCCTTGGGCTCATCTCAGCGCGAACGGCGGCGCCGGCCGGCAAGAGGGCGCATGACCGTTGGCCCGCGATGGGATATCGTCATGCCGGCATATCGCCCACGCATGCCCCAACCAGGGAGGAGCAGCCAGCATGCGCCCGATCTTGGTGTGTTGGGTCGCCGCCTTGGTGGCGGCCGCGTCGTCAGCGGCATGGGCTCAGGACATTGAAAAGGGTCGCAAGATCGCCGAGAGCTACTGCAGTCGGTGCCACGACGTCGGGCCCGACGGCAAAATGAAACAGGACCCGCCGAGCTTCGCTGCCATCGCGGTCTATCGCAGCCCCGACCAGATCTACGCGAGAATCCTCGCGCCGCACGTGCCGATGCCGAAAGTCGTGTTCAGCTGGGATTGGATGGTGTCCAGGGTGAGCGTGGAAGACGTCGTCGCCTACATCGTCTCGCTCGACAAGACCGCGAAATAGGGGCACCGGCCGCGCACGGCACCGGGGCGGTGGTGCGGGCGGACCGGCTCTCGCGCGGACCAACGACCTCGCTGTCGGGCAAGCCGCGCGTGCGAGGTCGTCAGGCGTGCGAGCGGATGTGATCACGCGGCTGCGCCGGCGATCGTGTCATTGTCGGTGCTGGTGAGCACATCGAGGCCGGCGGAAGCTGCGGAGGCGGATGCAAGCGTCACGGCGCCACACAGAACCAATCGGCGCACGAGCCGTGCGGCGGCAAACCGGCTGCCAACGGGCCCGCCCGGGCGTCGACGGGTTTTGATCTTCAAGGTTGCCACCAGTCCGTTCACCGCGATTACAGGCCGCGCACCGTCGATATGACCGCTATCGCCTGGGCTGTCTTGCGACCTGCCGGCAAGGCGCCCGCAACTGCAACCCGCCCGGCGACGGCCATCAAGCGGTCCATGTCAGCCGGTGGCGGCGCCGGCGCCCGCGCGCTTGACAGCCACCGGGGGCATTCATAGGTTGCCGCCGCCTGCGACGGCCGCCGAGCGCGGCGGTCTGTTGCCGTCACGTCAACCACAAGCGTGCGCTGATGAAAATCCGCAACTCCCTCCGCTCGCTGCGCAAGCGCCACCGCGACAACCGGCTGATCCGGCGACGGGGCCGGGTCTTTGTCATTAACAAGACCAACCGTCGCTTCAAGGCCCGCCAGGGCTAGCCTGGTCGTCGCTTTGACGGCGGCGAGCGGCGGTCCTACTGTGACGTCATGCGCGCGTGCGCCATGATTCTGGCGGCGGTGCTGGCGGGGCCTGGGCAGGTCCTGACGGCGTTGCCACAAGCGGGTGCGGCGGACGCCGGCGCCGCGGGTGCCGCCGACTACGACAGCCCGCGGCCGCAAGTCGCTCCCACCCGCGCCGCTCGGCTGGATCAACTGTTCGCCACCCTGGCAACCGCCTCCAGCGCTGATACGGCGCGCGCCGCCGAGAAACAGATCATCGAGCTGTGGATGGAGTCGGGCAGCGACACCATCGACCTACTGATGGAATGGGCGGTGCAGGCGATCAACGCCGAGGACTATCCGCTTGCCCTCGATTTCCTCGACCGCATCACCACGCTCAAGCCCGACTACGCCGAAGGATGGAACAAGCGCGCCACCGTCTATTTTCTCATCGAAGATTACGGCAAGTCCCTCGCCGACCTCGAGCGGGTGTTGGCGCTGGAGCCCCGCCATTTCGCCGCGCTGGTCGGATTGGCGACGATCATGCACGACATCGGCCACGACAAGCAGGCGGTGGCGGCGTACAAGCGCGCACTGGCACTCGATCCCCACCTCGACGACGCCAAAAAGGCGCTCGCCGAGATTCGCGTGGAAAAAGGCATCTGAACGGAAGGCGGCGGGCGGTCACGCCGCTGTGTTTTGACCGTGCCGGACGGCGCTGGCTAGGTTTGGCGGCCATGTCGATGCTCGCCCGCGTCTTGGCGGTATGCCTGTTCGTCGTTCCGGCTGCGGTCGCGGCCGCGAATTCCGATGCCAGCCCGCCGGCGAGCGCCACCGCGAGCGACCGGGCGGCGCGGCTCGATCAGTTGTTCGCCGAACTCAAGACGGCGCCGAGCGTCGAGCAAGGACGGGCGATCGAGAGCGATATCGTCCACATCTGGCTCGTATCGGGCGATGACCATATCGACCAGCTGATGAGCTATGCGATCGCGGCGATGAACGCCGAGGCCTACACGCTGGCGCTCCAGTACCTCGACGAGATCGTCGTCGAAAAGCCCGACTACGCCGAGGGATGGAACAAGCGGGCGACGGTCTACTACCTGATCGACCGCTATCAGGATTCGATCGCCGATATCGAGCGGACGCTGGCGCTCGAACCGCGCCACTTCGGAGCGCTCGCCGGGCTTGGCATGATCATGGTCAAGCTCGGCGACAAGGAGCGGGCGATCAAGGCATTCAAGGCGGCGCTCGCCATCGACCCCAACCTGGTGGAGATTCAGTCCTCGCTGTTCCTGCTCGAGGACCAGCTCGGCAAGGGCATCTGAAATCCGTGGCCGATGCGCCGATCAGGCGCCGCCGCTGCCGTCGACATAGGCGATCCGCAGCATGTTGGTCGCGCCGGGCGAGCCGAGCGGCACTCCGGCGGTGATGATGATGCGCTCGCCGGAAACGGCGAAGCCCTCCTGACGCGCAACCGCGCAGGCGCGCTCGACCATGCCCTCAAGACTGTCGGGTTCCTCGCCGAAGACGCAATGCAGGCCCCAAACGATCGCCAGCCGCCGCGCCGTGGCGATCACCGGGGAAAGGGCGACGATCGGCGTCTGCGGCCGTTCGCGGGCGGCGCGCATGGCTGTGGCGCCCGAGGCCGTGTAGCAGCAGACCGCCGCCAGATTGAGCGTCTCCGCGATCTGGCGGGCGGCGGCGGAAATGGCGTCGGCTGCGGTCGGCTCGGGTTCGGTGCGCTGCGCCCGCAGGATGGCCATGTAGTTGGGATCGTGTTCGACCTCGGTGGCGATGCGGTCCATAGTCGCCACCGCCTCGACCGGATAGGCGCCGGCGGCCGATTCGGCCGACAGCATGACGGCGTCGGCGCCCTCGAAGACGGCGGTGGCGACGTCAGAGACCTCGGCCCGGGTCGGCACCGGCTGTGTGATCATCGATTCGAGCATCTGGGTGGCGACGACCACCGGCTTGCCGGCGCGGCGGGCGGCGCGGGTGATCTGCTTCTGGATGCCGGGTACCTGTTCGAGCGGCATTTCGACGCCGAGGTCGCCGCGCGCCACCATCAGCGCGTCGGCGTGGTCGATGATCTCGGCCAGTCGCTGCACAGCCTGCGGCTTCTCGATCTTGGCGAGCACGCCGGCCTTGCCGCGGGCGACCTTGCGCACCTCGGCGAGATCCTCGGGCCGCTGGATGAACGACATGGCAATCCAGTCGACGCCGGCGCTGAGGGCGGCCTCGAGGTCGGAGCGGTCCTTGCCGGTTAGGGCGCTGAAGGCGAGGGTGGTGTCGGGAACGCTGACGCCCTTGCGGTCGGACAGCGTCGAGCCGGTTTCGACGACGGTGACTGCCTGTTGCCGGCCTGTCTCGCGGACGCGCAGGCGCACCTTGCCGTCATCGAGCAGTAGCCGATGGCCCGGCTCCAGCGCTGCCAGAATCTCAGGATGGGGCAGCTCCACCCGTTGCGCGTCGCCGGGGGTGGGATCGCCGTCGAGCACGAAGCTCTGCCCCGGCATCAGCGTCACGTCGTGGTTGGCGAAGACGCCGATGCGCAGCTTGGGGCCCTGCAGGTCGACGAGAATACCAATCGGGCGGTCCTGTTCGTCCTCGACGGCGCGGATGGTTGCCACTAGCCGGCGCATGAGATCGTGCGCGCAATGACTCATGTTGATGCGAAAGACGTCGGCGCCGGCGGCGAACAGGCCGGCGATGGTCTCCTTGTCCGATGAGGCGGGGCCGAGTGTGGCGAGAATCTTGACCTTGCGGGCGCGCTTCATT
Source organism: uncultured Bauldia sp. (assembly GCA_964610725.1). Lineage (GTDB taxonomy): Bacteria > Pseudomonadota > Alphaproteobacteria > Rhizobiales > Kaistiaceae > JBBDMC01. The sequence goes on along the minus strand of CAZSWL010000215.1, from coordinate 8,207 downwards.
TGGTGCCGCCAGTGCCCTGGTCGGCCGGTTCGGTCAACTGCACGGTCCAGCTCTTCTGCTCGCCGGTGTCGACCTCGAAGAAACCGGTGCGCTCAAAGCCGCGCGCGACACAGTCCTCGATCCCGTGGATGGTGAACATCTTGTCACGCGTGCACATGGCTGCCTTGCCCCCCCAGACACCGCCCTGATCATAGTCGACGGCGTAGAGGTAGTAAAAACGCGAAACCAGCGGTCCGGGCATCAGGGTCTCGCAGGTGCCGGGGGCCACGTTCCACCAGCCTTCGGTGGTCCAATCGCGGCTGTCTTTGTAGCCAATGGCAACGCCGACGCGGCTGGAAGTTTTGTTGCACAGGCGCAACCCGCTTGCAGCGGCGTCGGACGTGGTGCCGCCGGTAACGCCGGAGGTGGCGCTGCTTTCGGAGAGCAGGCGCGCTTCCGCCAGCTTTTCGGTGCGCGGCGCGAAATAGAGGTAGTAGAGGGCGCCGGCGAGGACGACGACAAGCCCGATCGCGGCGACGACGATCACCGGCCGATACGACGATCGGATGCTGCGCGAGCGTTTCGCCACTTTTGAAAGTTTACACGCTCACCGGGGGGGTTACCTTGACGGCCACTTATGACGTGCGCGCTTTTGCCGTGTCAACGCGTCGGCACGGCGCCGGCCGCGATAAATCGCCCGAGCAAGATGGCGCTGTGTGGCTGTCGTTCGGCAAGGCGGCGGCATAATGGCGGACGACGCTATGGTCGAGCGCCATCGCGGCGATTATTATTCGCCTACCATGGACATCGCCTCGGCCCCTGCGGCCCGGCGCGGGTCGGTCGAGGCCGGCGCGTTCGCGCCGGTGGGGCTGGTTGACGGCGATCCGGCGTCGGGTCTCATCATCCTGTGCGACCACGCCGGCAACCAATTGCCGGCGGAGTACGGCGACCTCGGCTTGCCGGCGGCGGCACTATCGCGCCACATCGCCTACGACCTTGGCGCGGCCGCGGTCACGCGCGCCCTCGCCGATGCGCTCGGCGTGCCGGCCGTGCTCGCCAACTTCTCGCGCCTGCTGATCGATCCCAACCGCGGCACCGATGACCCGACCCTGATCATGCGGTTGTCGGACAGGACGATCGTGCCTGCCAACGCCGCGATTTCCGCGCCCGAACGGCAACGCCGGATCGAACGCTTCCATGCCCCCTACCATGCCGCCGTCGACGCAGCGATCGACCGGGCGCTGGCGAGCGGGCGGGCGCCGGCACTGTTCTCCGTGCACAGTTTCACGCCGGTGTGGCGTGGCAAGCCACGGCCGTGGCACGCCGGCATCCTATGGGACGCGGACCCGCGTCTGCCTGTGCCGCTGATCGCCGCGCTGCGTGCCGACCCGACGCTGGTGGTTGGCGACAACGAGCCCTATTCAGGAGCGCTCGCCAACGACACGCTCTATCGTCACGCTATGCGGCGCGGCCTGGCGCACGCGCTGATCGAGATTCGCCAGGACCTCATCGGTGACGAGGCGCAGGCGCAGGAATGGGCGGCTCGGCTGGCGGCAGTGCTCGCTAGGCTCAACCGCCTGGCGGAGCTCCACGAAATCCGCCACCACGGCTCGCGTGCCGGCAAGGTGGCGGCGATCGGCGGATGAATTGCGACGCGGTCGCTGCCGGTGCTTCGGCGTCGCGACACCAAGTGGGGAGACGAACGGAGATGGTCGAACGGACAGGCCTGGCAAAAGATCAGCTCAAATCCATCGTCGAGCGCATCGAGCGGCTCGAGGAAGAGAAGCAGGCGCTCGCCGACGATATCAAGGAGGTCTACGCCGAGGCCAAGGCCAACGGGTTCGATACCAGGACGCTGAGGAGGGTGGTGCGGCTGCGCAAGCAGGATCTCGCCGAGCGCCAGGAACAGGAAGCGCTCCTCGACCTCTACCTGCACGCGCTCGGCATGGTGCCGGTCGAGTGAGCGCGCCGCTCAGCGCTGGGCGGTGACCAGAGTGCCGCCGGTGAGGTCGATCAGCAGCGGCTGCACCACCAGCGGGCCGGAGAAATGATCGGTGCGCAGTCCGACGTAGGGGCTGTTGCCGAAGCCGGCGGCGAAGGTGACCTGCGGCTTGCTGATCAGGCTGGGTGACTGGCTGAAGTCGGGCATGGTCAGCAGCGCATAATTCTTCTGCCGGGTCGAACCGGGACCGATCCACAAACGCAGACCTTCGGTGTCGAGGTTGGTCATGGTCAGCGGCGGCGCCTGCATGTGCGGTGTGCGCACGAACGAAGTGGTGGTCGGCTGCGGCACGGCGGCCGGGTCCTGCGGGCTCGGCGATGGCAATGACATCGCTGCGGCGCTGTTCAATTTGGTCGGCAGCGGCGGATTGGGCGCGAACGAGTCGACAGGTGCGTACGCGAGGACTTCCGGAACGCTGTCGGCGTTCTCGCGCGTGCGCAGCACCGCCGTAGTTATGGCGGCGGCACGCAGCGGCCGGCTGACGTCGATGGTGGCGACGACTGCCGTGGGGGCGATGGGCACTGACGCGGCCGGCCGGGCGTGATCGCGGGCGGCCATGGCTGCGGCGAGGGCAGCGGGGACGGCCGGCGGCGACCAGATTTGCGGCGACCCGAAGTCGATACCGGGCACCGGCGACAAGGATGCGGTCGTCGCCGTGTCGAGTTTGAGGCTATGACTCGGCGCCGGCGCAACCGGTTCGGCGGCGGCGGTAACGATCGGCTGCCTGGGTCTCGGCGCAAGGCGCGGCAGCGGCGTCGGGGTGGTCGAGTAGCTGGCGCTGGCGACAGCCACCGTTCTGCGCGTCACCGGGGTGAGTGTGCTGGCGCTGGCATCGTCAACCTGGTCAACCTCGTCGCCGGCATCGGCAGAGGCGACCTGCTCCGCCATCAAGCGGGCGGGAGCGACAGCGGGGACGGGCGGGTTGTAGCTGGCCAGGGTGACGGGTTTGCCGGAGCCGGTGGTGATCGAAGGAACGGGGCCGAACTTGGCGACGGTGATGGGAGCGGCGGCGTTCTTGCGCGCCTGGTAGGCGGCGAGCGCCTCGTCATACCCCGGTAGCGGTTTGCCGTCGGAAGGGATGTCGAGGGTCTTACCGTCCGGGAAGATCCTGGCCAGCTGCTCGCGCGACATGCGCGGCCAGTAGCGCACGTGGCCGGTATCCATGTGGACGAACGGCGAGCCCGACGTCGGGTAGAAACCGACACCGCCGCGCTGCATCCTCAGCCCGATCACCCTCAGCTTGGCGAGACTGACGTCGGGAATGAAGAAGTCCAGCGCCTTGCCCTGCATGTGCAGGCTGTTGCGGGCGACGAGCTTGGAACGGCTGCGCAGCATCGCGTTGGTGGACGGCGTACGGTAGCCGCAGACGACGTGGATGTAGTCTTGCGAGCCGGACTGTTGATAGACCTGCCACACCAGATCGAGCAGGTGCGGGTCCATCTTGATCACCTCGTCCTTGCGCCAATCGCGCAGGAACAGGTTGATCTCGGTCAGCGCGGCCTGGTCGTAGATGCCGTCGCGCTTGAACACAACGTCAAGCTTCTCTTGGGTATGAATGTTGTAGAACTTGATTTCGCGATTCTCGGCCCGGGCAGGGCCGTCCGTCGCGATCAGCGACAGGAAAACCGCACCGGCCAGCGAAGCCAGCGCTACCCACGCGTGCCCTTGCCGGGAGGCCGCGTCACGGCCAAAAATGGACTTGCCCCGCCAAAACAACTTCAGTCGCCGTCCCTACCTGAAAAACAGGCCACCCCGCGGCGTTATTGTCGCAGCGTAAAGGTTAACGCCTCTTTACCACTCCGAAAAAGCGCCAACGCCTCACAACGGCCGTCTCGCCACAGCCCCTGATTCCTAGCCACGGATCGTGGCATTAAGAGGGCACCGGGGCAAGACGAAAACCAACCTAAGCCTTGGTGAGTATTCGGCTTTTGCTGCAATCTAGGATTGGAGGCCGAGGTCTCGCTCCATGCGGGCGTCGAGACCATAAATGTCGTCGCGGACCCGCAGCTTGCCGCTGTCGTCGACCCAGGCGGTGAAATAGGTGATGTGAACCGGAATATGGCGGCCGAAATTGACCTGACGCTGCGGCCCGCCGACCAGCCGCTTCAGCATGTCGACCGTCAGGCCGGGCTCATCCGAGAGCAGCACGCGGGCAAAGTCCCAGGGGTTCATCACCCGCATGCAGCCGTGGCTGTAAGCGCGGTAGTCCTTCTGGAACAGGCTCTTGGTCGGGGTGTCGTGAAGATAGACCGCATAGGGATTGGGGAACATGAACTTGATGCTACCGAGCGCATTTTTCTCGCCCGGCGGCTGCTTGATCTGAATCTTGCGCATGTCCACCGTGTTCCAGTCGATCATGTACGGATTGACCGGACGAAAGCGCCCGTTGATGTTGGCGAATACCTGATAATCGGCAAGCACGGCGGGATTGGCGCGGATCTGCGGCAGCATTTCCTTGACGGCGATCGACGCCGGCACGTTCCACACCGGATTGACGATGACGTGCTCGATCTCGTCGGAGAAGATCGGCGTCTGTTTGGTCGGCTTGCCGACGATGATGCGGGTGTTGTGGATGACCTTGCCGTTCTTGTACACGTCGAGATCGAAATTGGGGATGTTGACGCGCACGTAGAACGAGCCAAGGTGCTCCGGCATCCAGCGCCAGCGCTCCATGTTGGCGATGATGGTGGCTACGTGGTCGTCGGCGGCTGCGTTGAGGGCGCCAAGGGTGCCGGGGCCGACGATGCCGTCGGTCTTGAGCCCGGCCGACGTCTGGAACGCCTTGACGGCCTGGGCGACGGCGTCGTCGAAAGCGTTGGGCTGAGCGGTAACCTCATCGATCTTGAGGCGCTTGCGCAGGATGGCCACGCGCGGGTCGATCGACCCGAGCCTGAGGTTCGGCCCGGCCGGCACCGCCGGCGGCGGGTCCTGCCGGGAGGCGCGAAGCTCGGCCAGCTTGTTGCGCAGAGCCACGAACTCCGGGTGCGTGGGATTGTACGAGGCCAGCGCCGCGGCCGGGTCGGCGGCAGTGGCGACCTTGACCAGCGCCTCGATCGGATCGGGCAGGTGGGGCGCATAGTCGATGTTGGGGCTGATGTCGGAAGGATCCAATCGACCGGAATGGGCCTGGCGGGCGTAGGTGACCAGCGACTGGCTGAGTTCGATGTCGGCGCGGGCGACGGCGGCGGTCGCCGGTCGCATGGCGAGGCCGAGCTGGACCGGCGGCGTCGGATAATCGGCCGAGTCGAGGCCGTCGGTGTCGGCCTGCTTCAAGCGGGCGATCAGACGCAGCGCCCGGTCGGTCAACTGGCCGTCGGCCGTCCACGAAGGTTCATAGGCCTGCTCGGCGTAGTATTCGGCGACGGCGGCGGCGTCACGCTTGGTGAGGAACGCGCCGCGCGTGCCGGCGTCGCGCAACATCGTCCGAATTGCCGTCGCCATCGGGTCGACGACGCGATCCGATATCGTGTAGTTGGCAACGATCGGGGAGGACGCAATCGTCGGCGACGGAGGGTCGTCGGCGGGGGCCGCCGCGACGGCATGCGCCGCCGTCGCCATGACGGCGGCACCGACCACTGCGGAAATCACGCGTACATGCATGCGCCGAACCCCTCGGTCCTTTTGCGGATTGCCAAGATTGGCCGATTGAGATGAACAGAGGTCAAACGATAGGCGATTTCAATCCGCCGGTAACCTCGATCAAGCCGATTTTACCGCTCATTCGGCCGCAATTCCGGAAACTGTGTCCGAAATGCCAAACTCCTTGAGCTTGCGGTAGAGGGTCGAACGGCCGATGCCCAGGCGGCGGGCAACGAGCGTCATGCGGCCGTCGTAACGCTCAAGGGCGAGCCGGATCATGGCGGCCTCGATGTCGACGAGCGGGCGAACCTCGCCGGCGACGTCGAGCGCGGCAAGCTGGCCGGACGCTTCGGCGGCAGGCAGGTCGACGGCGATGGCCATCGGCTCGGTCGGCAGCGGAAAGGACATTGCCTCAGCCGTCGGCGGGGCGTTGCCGTCGAGATGGGCGGCGATCTGGGGGAATTCTTCCGCCGTCAGCACCGGCCCGTCGGCAAGCACGACCGCCCTGAACACGGCGTTCTCCAGCTGGCGGATGTTGCCCGGCCAGTCGTAGCGGGAAAGCAGGGCCAGTGCCGGCGCCGAGACGCCACGGATGAAGGTCTTGCCTTCCTCGGCGGCGAAGCGGGCGGTGAAGTGGCGCACCAGCTCGGGGACGTCCTCACGACGCTCGCGCAACGGCGGCACACGGATCGGGAACACGTTCAACCGGTAGTACAGGTCCTCGCGGAAGCCGCCGTCCTTGACCATGCCGATCAGGTCGCGATTGGTGGCCGAGATGAGGCGGAAATCGACGCGCAGGGGTCGGCGGGCGCCGACCGGATCGATCTCGCCATCCTGCAGGGCGCGCAGCAGCTTGACCTGGACGTCGACCGGCAGCTCGCTCACCTCGTCGAGGAAGAGGGTGCCGCCGTGGGCCTCGCGGAACTTGCCGACGTGCTTGTCGGCGGCGCCGGTGAAGGCGCCCTTCTCATGGCCGAACAGGATGCTCTCGACCAGATTGTCGGGGATGGCGCCGCAGTTGACGGTGATGAAGGGTTTGGAACGGCGGTCGCTGGTGCCTTGGATGGCGCGGGCGATGAGTTCCTTGCCGACGCCCGATTCGCCCTCGATGAGGATGGGGATCTGAGATTGGGCGGCGCGCTGGCCCAGGCGGATGACCCGCTCCATCAGCGGGCTCTTGGTGATGACGTCGCGAAAGGTGAGCGTGCCGGAAGCGGTCCGCTTGATGCGGGCGATCTCCCCCTCGAGAGCCCCCAGCTTGAGGGTGTTCTCGATCGATACCTGCAGCCGCTCGGCGGAGGCGGGCTTGACGACGAAATCGACAGCGCCGGCACGCATCGCGCCGACGACGGTGTCGATGCCGCCGTGGGCGGTCTGCACGATGACCGGAATGGTGCAATCCATTTCACGCAGCCGGGCGAGCACGGCCATGCCGTCGAGATCCGGCATGACGAGGTCGAGGATGATGAGGGCGACGGTGTCGCCGCGGCGGCTCTTCAACAGATCGAGCGCCGCTTCGCCGCCGTCGACGGCGAGCGCGGTATGGCCGAAACGCTCGACGGCGGCGGTGAGAAGCCGGCGTTGGACAGGATCATCGTCGACGATGAGAACGGTGGTTGTCATGTCCGCCTGTGATCCCCGTTGACCCGAAATGGGCCAGGAATCTCGAAGGAGTCGCGGCCCGCTGCGGTTTTCTTGGGCGGATCATGGGAACCGCCAGTTAATCGCCGCTTAACCGGTGGGGCGGCTTGCCGGATATCGATACGATTGGGCGGGACCTGTTGCCGCCGTGCCGCGCCGGCAGGGACATCCAGTAGGGCGGGCGCGTCGGGTTGCCGAGGCTTGCCCGAACGCCCTACATCAGACGGTCACGTTTCGTTAACCCTTCCTCCCGGACCCGCCATGACCGAGACCCGCGCTGCCGACGCCATCGTTGCAACCGCCCTCGACGCTGCCGAGCCCCTCGGCGACCTGCCGGAATGGAACCTGGACGATCTCTACGTCGGCATGAACGATCCGACGCTCAAGGCCGATCTCGCGCGTGCCGAGAGCGAAGCGATCGCTTTCGAGGAGCGCTACAAGGGCAAGGTGGTCGCGATCGCCGAGCGCGCCGACGGTGGCACCCAACTCGGCGAGGCCATTGTCGCCTTCGAACAACTGGACGAGTTGATGGGACGCATCATCTCGTTCGCCGGCCTGATTCATACCGGCGACACAAGCGACCCGGCCAAGTCCAAGTTCTACGGCGACATCGCCGAGAAGATTACCACGGCGAGTGCGCACCTGCTGTTCTTTCCGCTCGAACTCAATCGCATCGACGATGCCAAGCTGACGGAGGCGCTCAAGGCGCCGGCGCTGCGGCGCTACCGGCCGTGGCTGGAGGACATACGCAAGGAGAAGCCCTATCAGCTGGAGGACCGCGTCGAACTGCTCTTTCACGAGAAGTCGGTGACCGCGCACGGCGCGTGGAACCGGCTGTTCGACGAGACCATGACCAGCCTCAGGTTCAACATCGCCGGCACCGAGATGGCGATCGAACCGACGCTCAATCTGCTGCAGGATCGCGACGCAGAGAAGCGTCACGCGGCTGCCGAAGCGCTCGCCGCCACCTTCAAGGCCAACTTGCGTCTGTTCACCCACATCACCA
>CAZSWL010000214.1:0-17371 GCA_964610725.1 uncultured Bauldia sp. | reverse complement strand
CCGACCGTCAACATCGAGATGATCGTCGCGCGGCTGATCCAGTTCGAAAAGCTTGCCGGCTTCCACTTCAACGATTCCAAGTACGGTGACGACGACCTCGATTCCGGCGCGATCAATCCCTACCAGCTGTTTCTCGTCTTCAACGAGCTGGTCGACGCCGGCGCCCGCCGGGCGAAAGGCTTCCGGCCCGCCTACATGATCGACCAGTCGCACAACGTCACCGACCCGATCGAGAGTCTGGTCACCAGCGCGGTCGAGATCGCCCGCGCCTACGCCCAGGCCCTCATCGTCGACCGGGTGGCGCTCGCCGCCTGCCAGGACAACAATGACGCTCTGATGGCGAACCGGACCCTGAAGCTGGCCTTCACCACCGACGTGGCGCCCATCCTGGCCAAAGCCCGCGCCGACAAGGGCGGTGCCATCGACCCGATCGCCACTTACCGCGCTTCCGGGTACCGGGCGAAGGTTGCCGCCGAAAGGCCGCCGGTCAGCGGGGGGGCGGGCGGCATTGTCTGACGGCAGCGTTGCCAACGCCGGCGGAGACGAGTGATGGCGTTTGCGCTGACCGGCGCCCGTGTCTTCGACGGAGCCGAGTTCCACGACGGCCACAGCGTCGTGGTTGACGATGCACGCATAGCCGCTCTGCTGCGCGACGATGATGTGCCGGCGGGCACGCGCAAACGTCGCGTCGAGGGGCTGATCGCGCCGGGCTTCATCGATTGTCAGGTCAACGGCGGTGGCGGCGTTCTCTTCAATGACGACCGCACCGTCGACGGCATTGCCGCCATCGCCGCCACCCATCGCCGCTTCGGCACCACCGGCCTGCTGCCGACCCTGATGAGCGACACCCGCGAGCACATGGCCGAGGCAATTGCCGCCGTGGCCGCCGCCCTGGCCGCCGGCGTCCCGGGCGTGCTCGGCATCCACCTCGAGGGTCCCTTCCTCAATCCCGATCGCTGCGGCGCTCACGATCCGCGACACTTCCGGCCGATGGACGAGGACGACATCGCGCTCCTCACCTCGCTGCGGGCGGGCCGGACGCTGGTGACGCTGGCGCCGGAGCGCGTCCCGGTCGACAGCATCGCGCGAATTGTCGCTGCTGGCGTGATCGTTTCGGCCGGCCACACCGCCGCGCCCTGTGAGACGGTCGCCGCCGCAAGGGCTGCCGGCCTCACCGGTTTCACGCATCTCTTCAACGCCATGCCGCCGCTCGCCGGGCGTGCGCCCGGACCGGTCGGGGCGGCGCTTGCCGACCGCGACGCCTTCGCCGGCATCATCGTCGACGGGCACCACGTCTCGGCGACGAGCCTGCGCGTCGCCATAGCCGCCCGCGGCTACCGGCGCATGGTGCTCGTCACCGACGCCATGCCGCCGGTCGGCGGCGGACCGAGCCAATTTCCGCTGGACGGCAACATGATCACCTGCCGTGACGGCAAGCTGACGCGGGCCGACGGCACCCTTGCCGGTTCGGTTCTCGACATGGCGGGCGCCGTCAGGAACTGCGTCGACCGCCTCGGCCTGCCGCTCGCCGCCGCCTTGCACATGGCCTCCGGCGCCCCGGCCGAGTTCCTTCGTCTCGGCGATGAGCTCGGCCGCATTGCCCCGGGTTACCGCGCCAACCTCGTTCTCCTTGATGGCGACCTCGCCACCGTCGAATCGTGGATCGACGGGGTCGCCGCGACCGAGAGGTGAGGCCGCCGTCCGTCGCCCGTTGCCAGAATTCCTGAATCGGGACAATCTCGGCCCGTGACACCGTCGTTTGCTACCGTGTGCTGTGAACTGTCGCGGCGGCGCCGACGCCTTCCGTCGAACAGGGGGACAATGGGACATGTCGAGCAGAAGCAGGGTTTGGAGACTGGTTGAAGCCGCCGTGCGGGCGGTATCGGCCGGTCTGGCGATCGCGGCTTTCGCCGCTGCCGGTGGCAACTCCGCGCTTGCCGCCGATCAATTGAAGGTCGCCTCGATCTTCTCCACGCCGATCGAGGAACCGTGGGTCAATCAGATCCACGTCGCGTTGCTCAAGGCCAAGGACGAGATGGGCATCGACTACAAATGGGCCGAGAGCGTCGAGTCGGCCGACTATGCCCGCGTCCTGCGCGAGTTCGCCCGCGGCGGCTACAAGATGATCACCGGAGACGCTTTCGCCGCCGAGGACGTCACCCGTCGGGTCGCCAAGGAGTTTCCCGATGTCGCCTTCGTGTTCGGCTCGGGCGAGGGCCCCGCCGAGCCCAACTTCTCCGTCTACGACAACTGGATCCACGAGCCGGCCTACCTCTCCGGCATGATCGCCGGCATGATGACCAAGTCCAACATCGTCGGCTCGGTGGCCGCCATGGACATCCCCGAGGTCGATCGCCTGGTCAACGCCTTCTGCCAGGGTGCCAAGGACGTCAATGCCAAGGTCAAGTGCAAGGTGACCTTCATCGGCTCGTTCTTCGATCCGCCCAAGGCCAAGGAGGCGGCGCTCGCCCAGATCGCCGCCGGCGTCGACGCCATCTATGCCGAGCGCTTCGGCGTCATCGAAGCCGCTCACGAAAAAGGCATCATCGCCTTCTCCAACATGTCCGACCAGTCCTCGATCGCCCCCGACACGGTGGTGACCGGTCCGGTGTGGGACATGTGGCCGACCATCCAGGCGGCGATCAAGCAGGTCGAGGCCGGTGTCTACACCGCGCAGGATTACGGCACCTTCTCCTACATGGCCAAGGGCGGTGCCAGGCTTGCTCCGTTCCATGAATGGAAGACCAAGCTGCCCGCCGACGTGATGAAAGCGGTCATGGACAAACAGGCCGCCATCCTCGACGGTTCGTTCCGCGTCCCGGTCAACGAGGCAACCCCGGTCTCGGAGTAGGCACGCAACCCTGTCCCGCCCGGCAGGTCGCCGCCCATCAGAAGATGCCTACCTGTCCCCCGTGGGGAGAGGCAGGCATGGCTTGCTGAGCGACGGGCACAGGGGAAAGAGGGGTTCGCATCCTCGCGCGAACGCGGACTTTCGCCGCCTCTTTCCTTGCCCGGCCAACCGGTCCCTTGGGGCGCGCGATGAGCGATCGATGAACGGACGTCCGCCATGACGCCGCCCCTTGTCGCCATGCGCGGCATCTGCAAGCGCTTCGGGCCCGTGCAGGCGGTGGCCGACGTCGACCTCGCCCTTCATGCCGGCGACATCCTCGGTCTGCTCGGCGAGAACGGCGCCGGCAAGACCACGCTGATGAACATCCTGTTCGGCGCCTATGCCGCCGACGACGGCGCGATCGAGATCGACGGCAATCCGGTGCACATCCACAACTCGGCCACCGCGCTCGCCCTCGGCATCGGCATGGTCCACCAGCATTTCGAACTAGTGCCGCGTCACACGGTGAGCGAGAACCTGCTTGTCGGCAAAGCCGGAGCGGACGGCCGCCTGTCGCGGCGCACCGTCGTCGAACGTCTCGCCGCCATCGGTCGCGATTATCACATCATGCTCGACCCCGACGCGGTGGTCGCCCACCTGTCGATTGGCGAACAACAGCGGGTCGAGATTGCCAAGTCGCTGGTTCGCGGCGCCCGCATCCTTGTCCTCGACGAGCCGACCGCCACCCTCACCCCGCGCGAGGTGGAGGGCCTCTTTCGGGCCCTGCGCGCCATGGCGACGCGCGGCATGGCGGTTATCTTCATCTCCCACAAGCTGGGCGAGGTGATCGACATCACCACCCGCATCACGGTCATGCGCCATGGCCGCGTGGTCGCAGAACGGGTCAATGACGGCGGTGTTTCCAAGGGCGAGCTCGCCCGTTTGATGTGTGGGCGCGATCTGGCGCCGCCCGAGAAGCCGCCGCTCGCCGCCGGGGCGCCGCTCCTCGTCCTCGATCGGATTGCCACCACGGCATCGGGTCGGGTGCCCCTGCACGACATCTCGCTGACCCTGCGCGCCGGCGAGATCGTCGGCATCGCCGGTGTGTCCGGCAACGGTCAGCGCGAACTCGCCGACGTGGTTGCCGGCGTGCTGGCGCTGAGCGGCGGCACGATCGCCGTCGCCGGCGAAGCAGTCGCCGCGCCCACGCCGCGCGTGATGCAGGCCCATCGCATCGGGCGGGTGCCCGAGGACCGCATGGTCACCGGCATGATCGGGGCGCTGCCGCTCGACGAGAGCATGGCGCTGCCGTGGATCGCGGCGCCTCCGTTCAGCCGCCATGGCCTCCTCGATCGCCGCGCGATCCGCGCCTTCGCCGCCGACCAGATCGCCCGCTTCGACATTCGCACCTCCGGCCCCGGCGCCCGCACCGGCACGCTGTCGGGCGGCAATCTGCAGAAGGCGCTGCTTGCGCGCGAGATCGCCCGCGACCCGCTCATTCTGCTTGCCGCCCAGCCGACCCGTGGCATCGACGTCGGCGCCACCGAGTTCATCCACGGCCAGTTCCTGGCGCTGCGTCAGCGCGGCGGCGCCATTCTGCTGATCAGCGAGGATCTCGAGGAACTGTTCGAGCTCTGCGACCGCATCGCCGTGATGTATGCGGGCCGCATCCTCGCCGATCTGCCGGCCGCCGAGGCAACCATAGAGCGGGTCGGCTTGCTGATGGCCGGCATCGAGGAGAAGGCGGCGTGATCCGCGTTCGCCTGGAACGTCGTCAGGAGACGCCGGCGTCCGTCCAGATCGTCTTGCCGATCGTGGCGGTGATCGCCGCGCTCGTCATCTGCAGCGTGCTCGTCGCCCTGTCCGGAACCAACGTGATCGACGCATACAAGCTGCTTTTCCTGTCGACCTTCGAAACCACCGACGATGTGCTCGACACGCTGGTCAAGGCCTCGCCGCTGCTGTTCACCGGGCTGGCGGTGGCCGTCGCCTTCCGTGCCAAGTTCTGGAACATCGGCGCCGAGGGCCAGCTCATGGCGGGCGCCTGCGCCGCCGCCTTCATCGGCGAGCAGGCGGTCCTGCCGGCCTTCAGCCTGGTGCCGCTGATGATCGTTGGCGCCGCCGCCGGCGGTGCCTTGTGGGCGTTGATTCCGGCCCTGCTCAAGGTGCGTCTCAAGGTCGACGACGTCGTCACGACGCTGCTCCTCAACTCGATCATTCTCTACGCCGTCATGGCGCTTCTCGAAGGGCCGTGGAAGGATCCCAAGAGCGGCTACCCCAACTCGCCGGTCATCCGTGCCGCCGCCGAATATCCGATCCTCGCCGGCTACCAGCTTCATCTCGGCGTGCTCCTGTCGGCGATTGCGGCGTTGGTCATCTGGTGGATGATGACGCGCACCACCCTTGGCTTCTCGATCCGTGCCGTCGGCGAGAACCCGGACGCATCGCGCTACGCCGGCCTGTCGGTGGCGCGGGTGATCGTCATCGCCGCGCTCATTTCCGGCGCCCTCGCCGGCCTGGCCGGTGCCGGCGAGATCGCCGGCGTGCGATTCCGCGTCACCTCCGACCTCACCTCCGGCTATGGCTACGCCGGTATCGTCATCGCCACCCTCGGCGAGTTGAATCCCCTCGGGGTGGTGCCGGCGGCGCTGTTTTTCGCCGTCGTGTTCAACGGCGCCGGCACCATGGCCCGCGCCACCGGTGTGCCGATCTACCTTGCCGACGTCATCCAGGGGGTGGCCCTCTTGACCATGGTCGCCGGGCGATTGTTCACCGCCTATCGGCTGAGGGTAATGAGGCCCGCCCATGCCTGAGGCGCGCACGGCCAGCGGTACCGCCGGGGGAGCACTCCCATGAGCGACCCCCTTCTCACTCTTTTCGATGTCGCCTTCTTCGCCGCTCTCGTCCGTATTTCCACCCCGCTGCTGCTCGCCACTCTTGGCGAGCTCTATGGCGAACGGGCCGGTGTCCTCAACCTCGGCATCGAGGGCATCATGTTACTCGGCGCCATGGCCGGATTCACCGTCGCCCACCACACCGGCAGCCTGTGGCTGGGGGTGGCGGCCGCCCTCGCCACCGGTGCCGTCCTCGGTCTGGTGATGGCGCTGCTCACTGTGGTTCTCGGCGTCAGCCAGCACGTCTCCGGCATCGGCATGACGTTGCTTGCCACCGGGCTTGCCTTCTTCTTTTACCGGCTGATCTTCGGCCAGCCGTCCGTGCCGCCGAACGTGGTTCCGTTCGCGCCGATGCCGATCCCGTTCCTGTCCGATCTTCCCGTGGTCGGCCCGATCCTCTTCGACCAGACCGTCCTCACCTATATCGCCCTCGCCGCCGTGCCGGTGACCGCCTGGGCCCTCTATCACACCCTGTGGGGGCTCGATCTCAGGACCGTCGGCGAGAACCCGCGCGCCGCCGACGCCGCCGGCGTCAGCGTCTGGGGCATGCGCACCCAGGCGCTGGTTCTCGGCGGCGCGTTGATGGCGCTGGGCGGCGCCTACCTCACCATCGCCCAGTTCAACGCCTTCACCTTCGGCGTCGTTTCCGGCCGCGGCTGGGTGTCGATTGCGCTGGTCGTCTTCGGCCAATGGCGACCGTGGCGCTGCGCCGGCGGTGCCCTCCTGTTCGCCTTCCTCGAAGCCCTGCAGCTCCGCCTGCAGGCCACCAACACGCTCCATCTGCCCTACGAGGTCTTCCTCATGCTGCCCTTCGTGATGACCATCGTCGCCATGGCGCTGGTGTCGCGCAACGCACGCGCGCCGGCGAGCCTGTTGATCCCGTTCCGCAAGGAAGAACGCTGATGGCCATCGACCTGCTCATCAAGAACGCCAACCTGCCCGACGGTCGCGGGGGCGTCGACGTCGCTTGTTCCGGCGGCAAGATCACCGCGATCGAAGCGGCCATCACCGCCGAGGCCGGCCGCGTCATCGACGCCACCGGCCGGCTCATATCGCCGCCCTTTGTCGACTGCCATTTCCACATGGACGCGACGCTGTCGCTGGGACTGCCGCGCATGAACGTCTCCGGCACCCTGCTCGAAGGCATCGCCCTGTGGGGAGAGCTGAAGCCGTTGCTCACGCCCGAGGCGGTCGCCGAGCGCGCCTTGCGCTATTGCGATCTCGCCGTGTCGAAAGGTCTGCTCGCGATCCGTAGCCACGTCGACGTCTGCGACGATCGCCTGACCGCCGTCGACGCGCTGCTCGACGTCAAGAAGAAGATCGCGCCCTACATCGACCTCCAGCTCGTCGCCTTCCCCCAGGACGGCTACTACCGTTCGCCCGACGCCGCGAAGAACCTCGAACGCGCCCTCGACAAGGGCGTCGACGTGGTCGGCGGCATCCCCCATTTCGAGCGCACGATGGAGGACGGCCCGCGCAGCCTGAAGGCTCTGTGCGAGATCGCGGCGGCGCGCGGCCTGCTCGTCGACATCCATTGCGACGAGACCGACGATCCCATGTCGCGCCACATCGAGGCGCTGATCTATCACACCCATCGTCTCGGCATGCAGGGCAGGGTGGCGGGCTCGCACCTCACCTCCATGCACTCGATGGACAACTACTACGTCTCCAAGCTGCTGCCGCTGATGGCCGAGGCCGGCGTCCACGCCATTCCCAATCCGCTCATCAACATCATGCTGCAGGGCCGCCACGACACCTATCCCAAGCGCCGCGGCATGACCCGCGTGCCGGAAATGCGCGCCTACGGCATCAACGTCGCTTTCGGCCAGGATTGTTGCATGGACCCCTGGTACTCGCTCGGCGGTGCCGACATGCTCGATGTCGCCCACATGGGCCTGCACGTCGCCCAGCTGTCCAGCCGCGAGGCGATGCGCTTCTGCTTCGACGCCGTCACCGTCAACCCGGCCCGCATCATGCAGCTCGACGGCTACGGACTGGAGGTGGGCAACCACGCGGACATGGTGCTCCTCCAGGCCCACGACCCGATCGAGGCGGTCCGCCTGAGGGCGCGTCGCCTCGCCGTCATCCGCCGCGGCAAGGTAATCGCCGAGACCGCCGCCGAGGAGCCCGTCCTCCATCTCGACGAGCGACCGGGGCGGATCGACCCGGCCGACTACTGGCCGCGCACGACGTGAGCTGCCGTGCCGCTCCGATCAACGATCAACCGGTCATTTTCCGAGGCCGGTAATCGCGGCCGCCCGCGCGTCGCCCTGGCCGAGGTTGCCCAGTTCGAGCCGGTCCTCGGCCAAGCGCAGCAGGCTGTAATGATTGTAGTCGCCGGCAAGCACGGTGCCGGGTCTGACGCTGTCGCCGAGGATAATCGTTGCCACGCGGTTGCCGCCGAAGAGGTTGCCGAAGAAGTCGCCCTTGCCCTCATCGAAAGTGACGATGAAGAGCAGGTCGTGCGTGAATCGTTGGTCCTGGAGGCGAGGACCGAAAGTGTCGGCCAGCCAGCGATCCGCGTAGGCGACTCCGGTGTCATGCCCATCGTTGTTGCGGTCGGGGATATACAGGGAATAATCCGGCAGCTTGCCGTCGCCCACATCGCTGGTCAGCTGTGATGCGTTGACCACCCGTGCGCAGCGTTCGGGGTTGTCCTGAACGTTTTTGAAGCTCAGAAACGGAACGTGCTTGCGCACGTAGGTGCGTGCGTGTGCGCCAAGGAAGCAGTTGCCGGGATAGGCTTCGGCGTAGGCCTTCCATTGCAGGCCCTTGGCCTCGACGAGGTCGCCGACGTGAGGCTTGTCCAGGGTGACGTTGGCATCCGAGTCCACGCCGTAGGTTGAGCCGGCAACGAGGGCGATATAGTTGGGCTGCGAAGGATGGGCTATCGCGGTGAAGTGCGTCAGCAATGCCCCCCGCTTGGCCAGCGACGCCAGAAACGGCTGCCGCAATGCGGCCGCGTAGTTCGTGTTCTCGAGCACCACCGTCATGATCTTCGGTGCGGCGGGGTCGGCGTTCGCGGCGACGCCCATGCCCGGCCACAGCGGCAGGGTGGTCAGCGCAAGCGCCGCGGCGATTGACGATATTGTCATGGGCTCGGGTCCAACTGTGGGATGTTCAGGGCTTGACCAGCGCCCTGTCGATGCGAGGTCGCCGATGAAGAACAGGGACTTCTATCACCGCCTGGGTTTTGCCGCCTCCGGAATCGTCGAAGCCTGGAGACGCGAGCGCAGCCTCAGAGCCCAGGTCGTCCTCGGCGTTGTTGCCGTGGTCGTCACCATTGCGCTGGCGCCGGGCCTGATTTGGGTAGCGGCGGTGGCGCTGTCGATCGCATTGGTGCTCGCTCTGGAATTGCTCAATACGGCCGTCGAATGCGTGATCGATCATCTCCATCCCGACGACGCGCCCGCAATCAAGCTTGCCAAGGACATCGCCGCGGGCGCCGTCCTGGTGGCGTGCATCGGCGCCACCATCGTCGGCCTGTTGATGATCGTCAGCGTTTTCCGCGGCTGACTGCCGCACAGGCGCACCCCCGGGGCTTCCCGGGGCTTCGATGTATGCGGTCGGCGGGGCGGGCTGACAGCCGCTTGTCAGCTTGAACTTGCGATAGTGCCGTGTCGCTGCGGACAACGACTGGGGCATGGGCAGTCGTCGGAGACGCCATCGCGCCATGAAGAAGGTTGCTCTTTCTCTCTTCGTCATTGCGGCCTCCGCCGGCTACGTGTGGAGCCAGTGGAACGGCCAGCACGGGCTGGGATCGGCCGGAGCGCTCGCCAGCGGCCAGCCCATGCCGCTCACCCTTCCCGCTAGCGCACCTGCCGCCGGGCCGGTCGTGGTCTTGCAGCCGGCGCCGTTCGTCACCAATGAGCCGGCGAACGCGGGCGAATCCGGCCCGACCTCGACCGCGTCGCTGTCATCGCCACTGGTCGATGCGCCGCCATTGCCAGCGCCGGCAGCGCCCCACCAGCCGCCCGCCGCAACCGAAGCCGCCGCAGCGCCAAGCGAGCCGCCCGCGCCGGTCGAAACGGTCGCCGCGGCGAGCAACCCTCCGGCCGTCCCCGACCCCGCACCGCAATCCGACCCGTCGGGTGCGTCCGCGCCCGCACTGGTCAACGTGCCGCTGCCGCGGTTGCGGCCGTCGGAGGGCCCGCTAGCGTCAAACACATCGACATCGGCCGCGTCCACGGCGGCGTCGGCTGGCTCGGCCTTCGGGGGAGCGTCGGCGAGCCGGTTGCTGGCGCCGGTCTCGACCGGTTCATTGCCGCGCAGCCGCTATGCCGATGGCACCTACACCGGCCCGATCGTCAATGCCTTCTACGGTCTTGTCCAGGTCCGCGTGACCGTTCACGGCGGAGATGTGGTCCGCATCGAGGCGCTCCGTTATCCGTCCGACCGGCGGGTGTCGGTGCGCATCAACCGCCAGGCACTACCCATGCTTCGCGATGAAGTGATCAGCGCCCAGAGCGCCAACGTCGACATCGTGTCGGGCGCCACGCTGACCAGCAGGGGTTTCATCGCCTCGCTCGGCGCCGCCCTGCAGCAAGCCCGGGCATAGCCCGTGCGCCTCACGCGAATCCTCATGGGCATGCCGATAACCGTCGACATTGTCACGGCGCCCGACAGTGCCCCCGTCGATGCGGTGTTCGCCTATTTCGAAGCCGTCGATCGTCGCTTCAGCACCTACAAGAACGACAGTGAGATCGCCGCCATCAACGATGGCAGCCTCGCGGAAGCCGGCTACAGCGATGAGATGCGCGAGGTGCTCGGCCTTGCCGAGATGACCAAACGGCAGACAGACGGCTTCTTCGACGTTCGCAGGCCCGACGGCGCGCTCGATCCGTCCGGCATCGTCAAGGGCTGGGCGATTGCCAACGCCGCCGCGTTGGTGGCGCGGTCCGGGTTCGACGATTTCTTCATCGAGGCTGGTGGCGATGTGCAATCGTCGGGCAAGAACGCTGCCGGCAAGCAGTGGAGCGTCGGCATCCGCAATCCGTTCAACGACACCGAGATCATCAAGATCGTCCATCCCCGCGGCGGCGGCGTCGCCACCTCCGGTAGCTACGTTCGTGGACAGCACATCTACAATCCCCACGCCGCCGGCGAACCGATCACCGATGTCGTCAGCCTGACGGTGATCGCCTCCGGCATCCTCGAGGCCGACCGCTTCGCCACCGCCGCCTTTGCCATGGGCAAGGACGGCATCTTCTTCATCGAACAGACGCCGGGTCTCGAAGGCTACCAGGTCGATGCCAACGGCCGCGCCACTCTGACCACCGGTTTCACGGCCTACTGCGCACCATGATGAACCTGATCGACTCCTATCTTGACCACGTCACCATGTACCGGCTGGTCTTCTACTATCTGGTGGCGCTGATCGTCGCCGCGATCGCGCTCGCCTTCTTCGGGCTGGTGCCGCACGATCCCACCGATATCGCCTTCTCCACCGCCTTGGTCCTCGCGGTCTGCTGGCTCACCAACAGGGCATTCGTCCGTGTCTTTGACGTTCCGGCCAACTATGAGTCGGTCTACATCACTGCCCTCATCGTCGCGCTCATCATGGATCCGGTACGCGCCACCGACCTGAGCGGGGTTGGCGCCCTGGTGTTCGCATCCGTGTGGGCGATGGCGTCGAAATTCATCTTCGCCGTCAACAGGAAACACCTGTTCAACCCGGCCGCCTTCGGCGTCGTTCTCCCCGCCTTCCTGCTTGATCACCCGGCGAGCTGGTGGGTCGGCGGCAACCTGCCGCTACTGCCGCTCGTGCTGGTCGGCGGCTTCCTCGTCGTGCGCAAGCTCCGGCGCTTCGATCTGGTCGCCACGTTCATTCTGGTCGCTCTCGTCACGGTCGTCGCCACCACGACGCCGTCGCACTACGGTGTGGCCTTGCGGGAGACCTTGCTTTCGTCACCGATCTTCTTCTTCGCCTTCGTCATGCTGACCGAGCCGCTGACCGCGCCCACCATGCGCTTGCCGCGTCTTGTCTTCGGCGCGCTGGTCGGATTTCTGTTCGCGCCCAACGTCCACCTCGGTTCCTTCTACCTGACCCCCGAGCTGGCGCTGCTCATCGGCAACCTGTTCGCCTTTGCGGTCGGGCCGCGGCAGCGGTTCGTGCTGACGCTGGAGCGCATCGAGCGGGCGGCGACCGACACCTACGACTTCATCTTCAGCTCGCCGCCCAGCCTTGCCTTCCAGGCCGGCCAGTATCTGGAGTGGACCCTTCCGTTCGCGCATCCCGACAATCGCGGCAACCGTCGCTATTTCACCATTGCCTCGGCGCCGGGTGAGGATGCGGTGCGTCTCGGCGTCAAGTTCTATCCCGCCGCAAGCGCCTTCAAGCGCGCGCTCGCCGCCATGGCGCCGGGCGATACCATCCATGCCGCCCAGCTCGCCGGCGCGTTCACCCTGCCGTCCAACCCGAGGGAGAAGCTCGCCTTTATCGCCGGCGGCATCGGCATCACGCCGTTCCGCAGCATGTTGCAGCATCTGCTCCATCGCCGTCAGTCGCGGCCGATCGTCGTCCTTTACGGCAATGAGCGTCAGCGGGACATCGCCTATCGCGAGGTGCTCGACGAGGCCGCCGCAGAGCTCGGTATCAGGACCGTCTACGCCGTCGCGCGCGACGCCGGACCCGGCCAATACCCCGGAATGATCGACGCGCGACTGATCCGCGGCGCCATCCCCGATTATCGCGAGCGCACCTTCTACGTTTCCGGGCCGCAGGCGATGGTGGAGGCCGTGCGTCGCACCCTGCGCGAGATGGGTGTGCACCGCGCGCGGATCAGGGTCGATTTCTTTCCCGGCTTCGCATGAGCGGGAAGGGCGCCTGTCAGGGCCGTAGCGGCAACGCGATCGTCACCGCCAGCCCCGGCTCGGCATCCGCCATGGTCAGCGACCCGCCGTAGGCCTCGACCACGTCCGAGACGATCGCCAGGCCCAGGCCGCTCCCGCTGCCGCCGCCATTGCCGTCGAGGCGGACCCCGCGCGCCAGCGCCGACCGCCTGTCCTTGTCGGGAATGCCGGGGCCGTCGTCGGCGATGGTGATGATTGTGGCGCCGCCGGCGCTCGCCGCCGCCACCCGCACCGACGACCTGGCGAAGCGGGCAGCGTTTTCGATCAGATTGCCGAGGATTTCCGCCAGATCGCTCTCGTCGATCGGAGCCGTCAGCTCGTCGCTCACGTCGACGGTGAAACCGAGCCTTTCGCCCTCCGGCGTGCGCCTGACCACCGAAACCACGCTGGCCGCGGTCTCGGCGACGCGACTGGCGGTGGCGCCGGCCAGACCCGGCGCCAGCCTGGCGCGCGCCAGCTCTCGCTCGACGTGACCGCGGATGGCGGCGGCGCTGCGCTCGATGTCGTCGGCCAAGCCGATCTCGCCCTTCTGACGCAGCGCGCGAATGTCGCCGGAAAGCACCTGCAACGGCGTTTTCAGGCCGTGGGCGAGATCGGTCGCGCGCGATCTGGCGCGCACCAGGGCCTTTTCCTGTTCATCGAGAAGACGGTTGATCTCGTCGGCCAACGGCTGCACTTCGCGCGGGGCCGCCACCGCCAGTCGCTTGGCCCGCTTGGCAACGACCTCGCGCACGGCGACCCGCAGGCTCTCCAGCGGTGCCAGGCCGACGGTGATCTGCACGAAGATCGCGCCAACCAGCACCAGGGCCAGGAGGGCCAGTGCCGGCGCCAGCTCGCGCATGTAGTCGTGCACCGATTGCTCGACCGTGCGATGATCCTCCGCCACGACGACCCGAAAGGAACTGCCATTTGGATCGGTGATCGTTCGTGCGACGGCGATCAGCAGCGCGCCGCCGGGACCGGAAATCTCGAACGCCTGACGGGCGCCGCTGCGGCCCTTTTGGCCCGGCAACGTCAACGTGGAATCCCATAACGATCGCGAACGGACCAGCTTTCCGGTGGCGACGTCCTCGACCTGCCAATAGTAGCCGGACAGCGGCGCCGCCATGCGTGGATCGCTCAGCGCCGGCCGGACCGTCAGCATTCCGTTGACGAAGCTGGTCGCGGCGACCAGGCGGATAAGATCCGCCGCCAACTCCGTCTCAACCCGTCGTTCGACATGGCGTTCGAACAGGAAGCGCAAGCCGACGCCGGCGAGAGCGAGGGCGAGCACGATCGAGATGGCGGCTGCCGACCACAGCCGCAGGCGGATCGAGCCGCCTGTCATTCCTCTCGGTCCTGGACGACATACCCGAACCCCCGGCGCGTCTCGATGACGTTGCTGCCCAGCTTGCGTCTGAGGCGCGCGACGATCACCTCGATCGCGTTCGGATCGCGCTCGTTGCCCGAACCGTAGAGGTGCTCGGCCAGCTCGGTTGACGCCACCACGCGCCCGGCATGGTGCATGAGGAACGCCATCAACCGGTACTCCAGCGGCGACAGTGCGACCGGAGTTCCGTCGAGCGCGATCCGCATCTGGCGCGTGTCAAGCGACAGCCCGCCCGCAGTCAGCACCGGTGCCGCCTGTCCCGTCGAGCGGCGCAAGAGAGCCCGCAGTCGCGCCACCAGTTCTTCCGTCTCGAACGGCTTGGGCAGATAGTCGTCGGCGCCGGCGTTGATGCCCTCCACCCGCTCGGTCCACACCCCGCGCGCGGTCAGGATCAGGACGGGAAGGCGGTTGCCGCCGGCACGCCAGCGCTTCAGCACGGTCAGGCCGTCCAGGCTGGGCAAGCCGAGATCGAGGACGGCGGCATCGTATGTTTCGGTATCGCCCCTGAACCACGCCTCCTCGCCATCGCCCACCACGTCGACCACCATGCCCGCCGTCTTGAGCGCGGCCGACACGTCGGCGGCGATGCGCGGCTCGTCCTCGATCACCAGAATTTTCAATGATCGCTTTCTCCGCCGCCGCTCACGGTCGTGGCGCCGGCGTCGACGTCGACGAACAGGCGACGACCGTCGGCGGTGACCACCTGCAGACGATAGACCCATTTACCGCCCGCCTGCACCAGATCGACGGCGACGACCTGGCCCGGCGTTTGCCGGCTGAGGATGTGCAGGATGTCGGCAAGGGACCGGATTTCGCCCTGTTCATAAAGGTCGCGGGCAAGATCGTTGTCATTGTCTTGGTCGGCGCCCGCCGCCACCGGCGCCGCCAGTGCAAACACGGCCACTGCCGTCAGGATCGCCCCTCTAAGCCCGCGCTTCATGGCCAAAACATGTTGCACGCCCAAGCTGTCAGTGCGCTGGCAATCGTCGTCAGGGAGCCGCAAGCGGCGTTCGCCTAGCAAGGGGTCCTCGCGGCCAATCGCGGCCGCTCAGCCAAGGATAGCAGAACCATGCGTAGAACCTTGCTTGCCATCGTCGCCGTGGTCCCCCTGGCCTCGGTCGCCGCCATTGCCCTTCCGGTCCTCGCCCAGCCGGCCGCGCCGTCCGCGGGCACCGGCGAGGGATCGTGCCTCAGCCAGTCGGCCCAGCCCGCCGGTCCCATCGATCTCGACAAGATTCCGGTGAAGCCGGTGACCGGTCCCCAGGCCGTCAAGGGTGTCGGCGACGAGTGCGACGACCTCGCCATGGAGACGAACCGCGACGACGGTGTCGGCGCCGAACACAACGACGATCTCGGCCGTGGCGGCCTCGCGGAGGCCCGAGACTAGCCCAGAGTCGGGGTCCTGCACCATTGCGCGGGGCGGCGGGCGCCGCCCCGCGCTTGCTTGTTTTGGAAAGATCCGTCCGGCCGGTCGCTCCGGCCCGCCCGATCGCCGGTTGCACGCGTTGCGGCCGTCCTGCATAAGCACCGCTGCCGCGCTCAATCGAAAGGCAGCGCCCATGCCCCGCGAAATTGTGATTGCGCCTTCGATCCTGTCCGCCGATTTCGCCCGCCTCGGCGAAGAGGTGAGGGCGGTGGACGCGGCCGGTGCCGACTGGATCCATCTCGACGTGATGGACGGCCACTTCGTCCCCAACATCACCTTCGGTCCGCCGGTGATCAAGGCGCTCAAGCCCCACACCGGCAAGGTCATGGACTGCCACCTGATGATCGATCCGGCGGCGCCTTACATTGCGGCGTTCGCCGAAGCCGGCGCCGACGTCATCACCGTCCATCCCGAGGCCGACGTTCATCTCGACCGCTCGCTCGAGCAGATCCGCGCCCTCGGCAAGAGGGCCGGGGTGTCGCTCAACCCGTCGACGCCGGAAACGGCGGTCGAATACGTCCTCGACCGCGTCGACCTCATCCTGCTGATGACGGTCAACCCCGGCTTCGGCGGTCAGGCCTTCATTCCGGCCATGGTCGAAAAGATAAAACGGGTCAAGACCATGATCGGCAATCGTCCGATCGATATCGAGGTTGACGGTGGCATAGCGCCGCAGACCGCTGCCACGGTGGTCGCCGCCGGCGCCAACGTGCTCGTCGCCGGCTCGGCGGTCTTCAAGGGGGGCGACAGCGCCGCCTACCGCGCCAATATCGCCGCCATCCGCAAGGCGGCCGTGAGTGCCGCCGTCTCCGTATGAGCCGGCCTACGGCGGCAGGCTGCTTGCCGCCAGCCGCCGCACCAGCGCCAGCACCAGGTCGATCGTCGGGATCGCAACTCCGCTAAGCCGGGCGACCTCCTGGACCGCGCCCGCCAGGGCCTCGATCTCCATGGGCCGGCCGCGCTCGAGATCCTGCAACATGGACGTCTTGTGCTCGCCGACTGCGCCGGCCCCGGCGATGCGGCGGTCGACGTCGACGGGAAAGGCCACCGCCAGCGCCTCGGCGACCGCCTGCGCCTCGATCATCATCGCACGCACGGCTGCGCGCGTGCCCGGGTCGGCGACGATCGCGGCGAGGGTGGAACGGGTGAGCGCCGAGATCGGATTGAACGACAGGTTGCCCCACAGCTTCAGCCAGATTTCGTTGCGGATGTCGCTACGCACCGGCGCCTGCAATCCTGCCGCCACCAGCTCGCGCGCCAGCCTCATCACCCGCTCGCTCTTCTCTCCTGACGGCTCGCCGAGAGAGAAGCGCCGCCCGTCGAGGTGGCGGATCACGCCCGGCGCGGCCACCTCCGTCGCCGGATAGACCACCGCGCCGATTGCCCTTTGCGGTCCGATCCGCTGCCAGATCGCCCCCCCGGGATCGACCGTTTCGAGCCGCGTGCCCGCGAGCGTGCCGCCGTGACGGTAGAAATACCACCACGGCAGGCCGTTCTGCATGGTGACCACGGCCGTCGCGGGCCCGATCAGCGGCGACAGCGCGTCGAGCGCGCCGGGCACCGAATGGGCCTTCAACGTCAGCAGCACGAAATCCTGTTCGCCGAAGTCGCCCGCCTCGGCGCTGGCGGCCACGACCTTTGTTGTGTCGCCGCCGTCTTCGATCAGCCGCAGGCCGTTGGCGCGGATCGCCTCCAGATGCGCGCCCCGCGCCACCAGCGACAGCTCGACCCTGTCCGCCGCCGCCAGCTTGGCGGCGAGGTAACCGCCGATCGCACCGGCGCCGAACACGGTGACGCGCATCAGGCCAGACCGAGCTTGGCGGCGAGGCCGATGCGCTGCAGCTTGCCGGTCGCCCCCTTGGGAATTTCGTCGAGGATCAACACCCGCCGCGGCACCTTGAAGTCGGCGAGCCGCTTCGCCGCGAAATCACGGATATCGCGCTCGCCGGCCGCCATGCCCTCGCGCAGCACCACCGCCGCGGCCACTTCCTCGCCGAGCT
>CAZSWL010000213.1:0-8045 GCA_964610725.1 uncultured Bauldia sp. | reverse complement strand
GTCCTCGCTGACGACGACGTCGCCCTTGCGCGTCTTGACCGTGACCGAAACGATCTCGTCCTTGAACCTGCCGGCGGCGCGCGCCGCCTCCGCCTTGTTCTGCGAGGCGACCGCGAAGCGGTCCTGCTCCTCGCGCGTGATCTGGTACTCGCGCGCCACGTTCTCGGCGGTGACGCCCATATGATAGCCGTTGAAGATGTCCCACAGGCCGTCCCTGATCATGGTGTCGACCATCTGGAAGTCGCCCATCTTGACGCCGCCGCGCAGATGCGCGCAGTGCGGCGCCATCGACATCGACTCCTGGCCGCCGGCAACGATGATCTCGGCGTCGCCGGTGAGGATCTGCTGCCTGCCGAGAGCGACCGAGCGCAGGCCAGAGCCGCATACCTGGTTTACCTCCCAAGCGGTCGTTTCCTTACGCAGCCCGGCGCCGAGGGAGGCCTGCCGCGCGGGGTTCATGCCTTCGCCGGCAGCCAGGATCTGGCCAAGGATGACTTCGTCGACCTCTTCGGCGGCGACCTTGCCGCGCTTGAGCACGTCGCGGATCACCGTCTGCCCCAGCTCGTGGGCCGGCACATTGGCGAAAGAGCCGTTGAAGGCGCCGACCGGCGTGCGGGCGGCGCTGGCGATGACGATGTCGTCGGATGGCATTTGAAACGTACTCCCCTAGGACCAGCGGGCGTATTGCCGCCCACAATCGCAAAGGACTACCTACGCCGAAGGCATGATGTGTCAATCGCTGCGTCGGCGCGGGGGCCATCTGGCGCTGCACAAAATGTTGGCGGGCCTGGGAAAAAGCCCGTATCGTTGCCCTTCCTCGCACTGCGTCGGCCGGCGGCCGGATCGAAGGAGGGGCGAATGCCAGCGGCAGACACGGCCAAGGCCAAGGAGCCGACCACGATCAAAAAGTACGCCAACCGGCGTCTCTACAACACCGGCACCTCGACCTACGTCACCCTCGACGACCTCGCCGACATGGTCAAGAACGGCGAGGACTTCACCGTGGTCGATGCCAAGTCGGGCGACGACATCACCCGATCGGTGCTCACCCAGATCATTTTCGAGCAGGAGAACAAAGGTCCCAACCTGTTGCCGATCACCTTCCTGCGCCAGCTCATTCGCTTCTACGGCGACTCGATCCAGAACCTGATTCCCACCTACCTCGATTTCTCCATCGACTCGCTGGTGCGCGAACAGGAGAAACTGCGCAGCCAGTTGACCAATGCGTTCGGCCCCAACGCCTTCGCTCCCGGCGCCCTCGACGCGATCAACGAACAGGTGCGACGCAATACCGAGATGTTCGAGCAGGCGATGCGCATGTTCCTGCCTTTCGGCACCGGCACCGGCGCCGGCACCGGTCCCCGTCCGCCGCAGCAGCGTCCCCAGACGCCGCCGCCAAAGAGCGAGGATCTTGAGACGCTGCGCCGTCAGCTCGATGATATGCAGGCGAGGCTCGACAAGCTGTCGAGCAAGCCGTGACGGCCGTTCGCCTACCCGCCCGGCGCCGCCGCATCGCCCGCGGCGCGCGGCAACTCCAGCGTCGCCGTGCCGGTGAAATTGCCCTGTAGATAGTCGACCCCCCATCCGGCCAGGGTTGTGGCGGTTTCCTCGTCCTGGACGCGTTCGGCGACCGTCCTGATGCCCAGGTTGCGAGCCAGATCAACCAGGCTGCGCACGAACACCTGGTCGTCGCGGCTGCTCGCCACCCTCTCGACGAAGCTGCCGTCGATCTTGACGAAATCGACGCCAAGGTCGCGCAGACTGCGGAAGGACGAGAAGCCAGCGCCGAAATCATCGATGGCCACCCGGCAGCCGAGTTCGTGCAGGCGGGCCACGAACCGCACCGCCTCGTCGGGGTTGCCCATCAGCGCGGTCTCGGTGATCTCGACGATCAGCCGCGTTGCCAGACCCGGCCGCGCGGCGCAGCGGGCGGCAAACGCCGACAGCCACTCGTCGTCGCCGACGGTTTCACCCGAGATGTTGAATGACAGGCGGCCGTCGCCGACGGCAAGTGCGTCGAAGACGAGGTCCACCACCCGCCGGTCGATCAGCCGGATCAGACCGAGCCGTTCGGCCAAGGCGACGAAATCGGCCGCTTCGCTCATCGGATTGTTGGGGCGTTCCATCCTGAGCAACGCTTCGCGGAAGACCGGGCGCAGGTCGCGGGCATCGACGATCGGCTGGAAGCCGAGGACAAACCGGTGCTGATTGAAGGCAGCGACCAGATCGCCCGACAGCTCCGCGTTGGCGCGGCGACGCGCGGCGCGCTCGGCGGAATGGGAATAGGCGACGAAGCGACCGTGGCCGCGCGAACGGGCGAGTTGCAGGGCCTCCTGGGCGCGCGCCGTCGCTTCGTTGACCGAGCCGGCGTGCCGCGGCAGCGTGACTGCGCCGATCGACGCGGTCACCGCGACCGAGCCCGCCTCGGTGACGATCACGTCGTCGCGCACGGCGGCATGAAAGCGCTCCGCCGCGACGTGCATGTCGCGTTCGTCGCAGTTCTGCACGATCACGCCGAGCTTGTTGCCGGAGAAGCGACCGAGCGCATCGCCCTCCCTGAGCGACGATTTGATGCGGTGGGCGGCGCTGGCGAACATCTGGTCGGCGACTTCAAAACCGTACGCTTCGTTGATCGCCCGGAAATTGTCGACCGCCACCATCATGAAGGCGATCGAGGCGCCGAGCCGCCTGGCCTCGGCGAGCGCTTCGGCCAACGCCGACAACAGCGCGTAGCGGTTGAGATAGCCGGTAAGCTCGTCGTAGCGCGACAGGAACTCCAGCCGCTGCTCGCGCTCGTAGCGGTCGTTGATGATGCGCAGCACGCCGCGGGCGCGGGCCGGCCGACCGCTCTCGTCGCCGTACCAGCGGCCGACGTCCTCGACCACCAGGCGGCGGCCGCCGGTGCCGTCGGGCAGCAGCGAGTAGCGCGCCTCGTAGCGCACGCCGGCACCGCTGTCGGTCATCTTGCCGTTGAGAATCGCGTCGTGCGGACTGGTGGTGTTGGTCGGGTCGAGCATGGCGGCGAAGCCGCGGCCGGTGGCAACCCGCTCAAGCGACTCCAGCCCGAGCACCGCGCACGCGTTGGCGTCCCAGTGCCGGCGGTCGTCGCCGATCGTCCACTCGTAGGCCACCTCCTCGATTCCGGTCAGCACGGCGCGCGTGTCCAGTTCCCGCTCGGCACGCGGTTCCGGTGGCGGGTCGGCCAGTGACAACTGCGAGCCGGCAGGGGCGGCGGTGTTCAATGCCAAGGACGCTTTTCCCTTCGTCGCGACGGAAGACTGTTGGCTTATCTTCCTTGGCCAAGCCTTAAGGAAGCGCCAAGACGGGCCAAAACCGCTCGCACCGCAATCGTTAACGTCCGGTTAGCGAGGTCAGGCGCCGTCGATGGTCGGGCCGACCGCGATATCGCGGGTAGCCGTGCGGATCGAGACGGTGAAGCCGGCGGCAACGTCGAACAGGGAGATCACCGTCAGGATGAAGAACACCGAGTTGGCGGCAACGGCAGCGAGCACGAACTCGACCAGGTAGACGATGAAAACCGCGGTCGAGGCGAGGTGGTTGGCGACCGTCGTCGACGCCGGCCGCGCCGCCCTGAGCAGTTCGAAGAACAGCATGACGATGGCGAGCACGATCATCGTGTCGCCGAGGGTCATGGTCCAATGGAGCCCGGAGACCATGACGAGATCGAACACCACGTTGCCCCACGGCGAGCCGCCATAGGCGTAGCCGAGCACGTTGAACAGGATGAGAGGAATGACGGTGAGCGGGATGGCGGCGATCATGGCGGTCTCCCCGGCGCGAGCGGCGCCGCGATCTTAGCATCGCTGCCGGGACGAAAAAGGCCGGCGCAACGGCCGGCCTTCGCGTGCGTTCCCGCCCTTCACACGTCGCTCTTCGGCTCCAGCACCTGGCGGCCGCGGTACATGCCCGACTTGAGGTCGATGTGGTGGGGCCGGCGCAGCTCGCCCGAATCCTTGTCCTCGACGTAGGTGGCGCGCTTGAGCGCGTCGGCGGAGCGGCGGAAGCCGCGCTTCATGCGCGAAGTCTTGCGCTTGGGGACGGCCATGATCCTGGTTTCCTGCCGATATTCCGGAAGCTTTGTCGGGGCGCCTTATAGCCGGGCTCACCGATAGAGGCAATCGATGTAGGCACCCGACGCGCGGGCGCGGGCGGCGACCGTGCGGGCCAGGGCCCGCATCAGGCGGCTGGGATGGGCCGGATTGCGGGCGACCGGATTGGGCAGCGCGACGGCAAGCAGCGCCGACTGGTGCGAATTGAGCGCGCTCGCCGGCACCCCGAAATAGTGGTGCGCCGCCGCCGCGATGCCGAAGATGCCCGACCCCCACTCGACAATGTTGAGATAGATCTCCATCTCGCGCCGCTTGCCCCAGACGAGATCGGCGTAGAGGGCGATCGGGATCTCGAGCCCCTTGCGGATGTAGGAGCGCGGCTGCCACAGGAAGAGATTGCGCGCCGTCTGCATGGCGATGGTAGAGGCGCCGCGCGGCCGCTCGCCGGCCTCCTGGATCACCTTGTCGAGCGCGGTCCAGTCGATGCCGTGGTGCGAACAGTACCGGCCGTCCTCCGACATCAGCACGGAGATGACCAGCGACTCGGCGATGTCGTCGAACGGCACCCAGGCGCGCTCGGACGGCTCACCGGTCGCCCAGTTCCACAACATCAGGGTCGAGACCGGCGGGACGAGGCGATAGACCGGCACCAGCACCAGCGGGATCGCCACCATGATCAGGGCAACGACCGCGACGGTTCGCAGCGTCCGGCGTATCGGGGTGGTGCGCCTCACCGGCGCTCCATAGCAACCGGCGCATGCCTTGACCACCGCCGCCTTTCGGCCCATTGCGGCGCCATGGCGGACGAATTTGCCGGGCGGCTGAAGACGGCGCAGGAGACGGTCGTTGCGACCCTCGCCGCCCTTTTGCCCGAGGCGCCCGCAAGGCTGGCCGAGGCGATGCGCTATGCCGTGCTCGCGCCGGGCAAGCGCCTGAGGCCGTTCGTGGTGATCGAGACGGCGCGGCTGTTCGGCAAGGAGGGGGCCGGCGTGGCACGGGTCGCCGCCGCGGTGGAGTGCATCCACTGCTATTCGCTGGTCCACGACGACCTGCCGGCGATGGACGACGACGACGTCAGGCGGGGGCAGCCGACCGTTCACAAGGCCTTTGACGAAGCCACGGCAATCCTTGCCGGCGACGCGCTGCTGACGCTGGCCTTCGCCATCGTCACCGGGAAATTCACCGACGACGATCCGGCCGTTCGCTGCACCATCGCCGATGCGCTCGCCCATTTCGCCGGGGCCGGTGGCATGGTCGGCGGCCAGACGCTCGACATGGCGGGCGGTGCCGACATGAACGAGATGGCGGTGCGCGCCATGCAGGCGATGAAGACCGGGGCGCTCTTCCGTTTCGCGGCGGAGGCGGGCGCCATCCTCGGCCGGGCGAGCGCGGCCGACCGGGCGCGGCTTGCCCGCTACGGCGAGGCGCTCGGCATCGCCTTCCAGGTCGCCGACGACCTCATCGACGCCACCGGCGACGCGGCGGCCGCCGGCAAGGCCACCGCCAAGGACGCGGCGAAAGGCAAGGCGACGCTGGTCAAGCTCCGCGGCGTCGACGGCGCCCGCGCCGCGCTGGCGCAAGCCCTCGACGAGGCGGTGGCGGCGCTCGAGCCGTTCGGGGCCCGCGCCGCCGTGCTCGCCGAGACGGCGCGCTTCGTGGCGGCGCAGGTCAGCTAGCGGCTACTGGACGTTGCCGCACTGGGCGCCGAGCCACTGGCCGGTGAGCGTCTGTTGCACCTCGACCGGACTGCCGCCCATCGCCATCGTCATGTGGATCACGCCGTTGATGGCGACCGGGCTCGCCGCCTCGAAGTGGAAGGTGCCGGACGGCTCCTGTGCGCCGCTGCACACCACCTTCGCCTCCATGACGGTGCCGGTGTTGGCGGTGACGGTGACCTGGCAGTCGGGATGGTCCTCGCCGGAGGGATCGAAGCCCTTCTCGAGGTCGGCCCTGGTGATGCACTGCTTGTAGGTGTGCGGCTTGCTCATCCCCGCCACCACCGCCGCCATCATCGCCTCCATCTGGGCCTTCTGGGCGGGGCTGAGGCCGGCCGTTTCGGGAAGCTGGGGCGTGCCGGTCATCTGGCCGGTGGCGGTGATCTGCCACAGGCCCGGGTTGACGTTGAGCGAGACCGGGGCGGCATGGGCGGCGGGCGCCGCGAGGCACGCCGCGCTGAGGCAGAGGGAAACAACGCGCAGGGACGACATCGAACACCTCCATGGGGCCGGCGGGCACCCTGCCCGCCTCGGGCGCCGCCAGCAAGCGGAGAATTGGGGCGGATCGGGGGCGGACCGGGCGGCGCGGGATTGCCGGGCCTCGCGCGATAGCGACCGGCTCGCGGCGCCGATTTCGCTCCGGCGTGCGCGCGCAACACCCCCGGCAAAGCAAAGACGTGAATGGCCGGGACAGGCCCGGCCGTGACGGGCGTGCGGTTCAGGAGCCCTTGGGCTTCTTGCCGGGCTTGGGGGGAGCGGCGGCGGCATCGGCCGCGTCGCGGGCGAGGCGCAGCGCGCGCAGGCGCTTGGTGTTCTCGTCGATGCGCTTGGCCTCGATCTCGGCCTCGCTCATCGCCTTGGCGGCGTCCTTCGCCCGCTTCTGCGCCTTGGCGTAGCGCTCCTCGGCTTCGGTTCTGCTGCTCCTGGCCAATGTCACCTCCTTGCTGGCGAATCCAAGTCTAGCGCGCCGCCCCGGCGAAGTCGCGGGGGCCTCAACCGATTGGTTAGCGGGCTCAGGTGCGCCGGCGGGCGTCGTTGATCTCGACGAAGTGGCCGTCGGGGTCGCGCACGAAGCACTGGCGCACGCCGTCGGCGCGCGTCGTCACCCGGCCCGGCCGGCCGGGCATCGCGCCGAAGGGAACGTTGGCGGTCTCGAGCCGATTAAGCACAGCGTCGAAGTCGGCGGCCGAAAGCGCCATGTGGGTCTTGATCTCGTCGGCCGGCAGCGGCTGGGCGTTGCCGCCGACAAGGTGAAGAGCGATCCCCGGCGCCAGCGCGAACCAGCGGAACGGCCCCGGCCCCATCGGGTCCGCGACCTCCTCCAGCCCGAGCACCTCGCCGTAGAAGCGCGCGGACGCGTCGATGTCGCGGACGTGGATGGCGATGTGATCGAGGCGGAGCGGCATACCTGGAGCTTACACCGCCGTTTCAGTCTACTGCTGGCCCATCGGCTTGACGTCGCCGCAGTCGTCGGCGAGCCACTGGCCGTCGATGGCGCGGCTCATGTTCACCGGGTTGCCGCCCATGGTCGTGGCCATCTCCATGTGGCCGGCGACGGCGGTGTCGCTGGTCGCCTGGTAGTGGATCGTGCCGGTCATCGGATGGTCGCCGGTGCAGGTCAGCTCGACCTCGACGACGCTGCCGGTGTTGGACAGCAGCTTGTGGGTACAGTTCTCCGCATCGCCGCCGGGATCGGCGCTGAAGCCGCGCTGCAGGTCCTCAGCGGTGATGCACATCTGGGTGACGATGGGCGCGGAGAGCGCGCCGGTGACGGCCGACATCATCGCCTGCATCTGCGCGCGCTGCGCGGGCGACAGCCCGGCGAGCGCGCCGGCGGGAAAAACGGGCGCGATGCGCATGGATGTCTCCGATTCGGAACAAAGGCGGCGACTCCGTCGGGCCGGATCATGGCGGAATTCGGCGCGGGGCGTCATCGGCACGAGCCTCATCGTTCCCGCGGGCGAGCGCGCTCCGGGTCTCATGCGGCCCTCCCTTGTTTCAGTCCCCCTTGGAAGACAAGGGGGTGGCGGGCGCTCGTGGAACGCCGGTCCGGGTAGTCCGATATGGGGCGCTCCATGAAGCGCCCGCCGCGGCGATTTTTCGTGTCCCCGGCCAGGCTTCTTCGCTTGGTCCTTCCGGTCCCTCGACCCCGGCCTTCGCCGGGGCTTCGGTCCCTTCGGGACCTCGCTTAAGCCTCAATCACCGGCCCGGGCTAAGCCGGACCAGCGGCAGGCGGCCGGTCGTAGTGCCGACGGTCCTG
>CAZSWL010000212.1:0-3652 GCA_964610725.1 uncultured Bauldia sp. | reverse complement strand
TCGCCGGCGAGGGTGAACGGCACGAACAGGCGTCTTTCGGCGGTCTCGGCGATGCCGTCGCCGCCGGCGCCAAGGGAGGCGATGGTCACCGTCTCAGCCACGGCGCGCGCCGATGAGGAGTTCGCGGTTGCCGTCGGCGCCGGCGATCGGCGACGGGACGATGCCGTCGACCCGCCAGGCGGTGGCGCTCTCGAGCCATGCGGCAATGTCGGCCGCCGCCCGTTCCGCCATGCGCGGATCGCGCACGACGCCACCCTTGCCGACGGCGACCGGGCCGAGCTCGAACTGCGGCTTGACCAGAAAGATACCCCACGCCCCGGCGGCGGCGAGCCCGAGCGCCGGCGGCAGCGCGAGGCGCAGCGAGATGAAGCTCGCGTCGGCAACGATCGCCCCGACCGGCTCGCCGAGGTCGGCGGCGGTGAGGTCGCGCGCGTTCAATCCCTCGCGGGCGATCACGCGCGGGTCGGCGGCGATACCAGGGTCCAACTGGCCGTGGCCGACGTCGACGGCAAACACCTTCTTCGCACCGCGGGCGAGCAGTACCTGGGTGAACCCGCCGGTCGCAGCGCCGAGGTCGAGGGCGGTGGCGCTGCTGACCGGGTAGCCGAAGCGGTCGAGGCCGGCGATCAGTTTGAGGGCGCTCCGCGCGACGTAGCCGGCGGCGGGATCATCGACGGCGATCGCGGCATCGGGCGCCACCGTCAGCGACGGCTTCACCTCCCGCTTCCCGTCCACCGACACGTGACCGCGCAGGATCGCGTCGCGTGCCCGCGCCCGCGTCGGCGCCAGCCCGCGGGCGACCAGCACCAGATCAAGCCGGCGCCGGCCATTGGCATCCGTCCGTCCCATGCCGGCGAGATGTGGCGGCTGACGCGGCGATGGGCAAGCCGAAAACGCTGCGATGCGCCGGGTCACGAG
Source organism: uncultured Bauldia sp. (assembly GCA_964610725.1). Classification (GTDB taxonomy): domain Bacteria; phylum Pseudomonadota; class Alphaproteobacteria; order Rhizobiales; family Kaistiaceae; genus JBBDMC01. Next base: position 2,734 of record CAZSWL010000212.1, on the reverse strand, counting down.
CGCGCGATCAGGGTCCTCAGCTTGGCCAGCGCGGCTTTGTCCTTCTCCTGGTACTCGAGCGTGCCGACGAATCTGGCGTTGCTGTCGAGCAGGTAGATCGAGGCGGTATGGTCCATGGTGTAGGCGCCGTCGCCAGCATCGACCTTGCGGCTGTAGACGCGGTAGTCCTTGAGTATCTGGTCGATTGCCGGGCGCGAGCCGGTGAGGCCGACGATGCGCGGATCGAAGGCCTGAAGGTAGGCCGCCATCACCTGCTGCGTGTCGCGCTCGGGGTCGACGGTGATGAAGTAGACCTTGAGCTTGTCGGCGTCGCTGCCGAGGTCGCCCATCCATTTGCTGATGTTGGCGAGTGTGGTCGGGCAGACGTCGGGGCAGTAGGTGTAGCCGAAATAGAGCAGCGAGGGATGCCCCTTGAGCGCCGCCTGGGTCACCGTCGCCCCGCTCTGGTCGGCCAGCCGGAAAGGGCCGCCCATGTGGACGGCGAGCACGCCGCGCCCAACCTCGCTCTTGTTGAACGCCAGCAGCCAGACCAGCAGGACGGCAAGCACCACCACCGCGAGCCACGCCGCGATCCGCACCGTGCGCAAGGTCGAAGCGTTCATCGTCAGCCGTCGCTTGTCGTGGACATGGTGTCACGATCCTTTTGCCGCCCCATGCTAGCACGCAAGGTCAGGCCGGCGCGTCGGACCGGTCGCCACCGCCCGGTGGCGAGACCGGCGCGGCGACTTGGTCGTCCTCGAGGCTGAGCAACTCCGGCGAGATGACCGCACCGACCGGCGCGGTGGCGGCGAGGTCGAAGCCGGTCTTGTCGACGGCCACCATCGGTGCGTTCTGGCGCAGCCGCAAGAGGACGTAGCCGGCCAGTCCCACCTGCACCGCCGCGGTGAACAGGAACAGCGTGGCGCTGCCGGTGCGCTGCATGAGCGCCGCCGCCACCAGCGGACCGACGATCGCGCCGCAGGCGTTCGCCAGCAGGATGCCGGCGGCGGTCTCGACGTAGGTCCCCGCCGCGGCATGGTCGTAGGCGTGGGCGGCGGCGATCGAATAGGTCGGCAGCGTGGCCACGCCGAACAAGAATGCGAGCGCCAGCCACGCCGACGGCCACAGCGGCAGAAGGGCGAGCAGCACGCCGACGAGAGCCGCGGCGGCAAGCAGCGCCACCAGCACCAACCGTCGATCGATGCGGTCGGACAGGCGTCCGACCGGCCACTGCATGAGGGCGCCGCCGACGGTGGCGACGCTCATGAAGATCGCCGCCTGCCGGGTGGTCAGGCCGGCGCCGACGGCGAAGACCACGCCGAGCGCCCAGAACGCGCCGTTGGCAACGCCAATCGCCGTCACTCCGATGACGCCGACCGGCGAGGCGTCGTAGAGGGCGCGCGGCCGGAAGCTGACCAGCGTGATCGGCGCCGGCTGCGCCGAGCGGGTCAGCGCCACTGGGATGGTTGCCAGCGACATCGACAGGCTGGCGATGGCAAACAGTTGGAACGCCGCCACCGAATAGAGGGTGACCATCAGCTGACCGACCGTGATGGCGACGAAGTTGACGACGATGTAGGCCGACATGATGACGCCGCGCGAGGCGTTGGTGGCGCGGTCGTTGAGCCAGCTTTCGATGATCAGGTAGAGCGCCGCAAGGCTGGCACCGATCACCAGGCGCAACACGAACCACGCCGGGAACACCACCCACAATGGATGGGCCGCGATCGCCGCCGCCGCCAGCGACACGGCGGCGGCGAAGGCGCGGATGTGGCCGGCCCGCAGGATCGCGTAGGGACCGCCGAGGCAGCCGGCGACGAAGCCGATGTAGTAGGCCGAGCCGAGCGCGCCGATTTCGACGTGGCTCCATCCTTCCGCCGCCGCCCTCAGCGGCACCACGATCAGCTGCAGGCCGTGGCCGACGATCAGGAAGGCGACGCCCAGCAGCAGCGACGAGACGGAGGCAAAGGTCGATTTCATCGGTCAAAGAGACCGCGGGCAGGGCTCAGGCGCGGCGACTCGCGGACGGTTCGACGCTGCGACCAAGGGCAGCGAACACCGCCCGCACGATGCCGGTGTGATCGAGGCCGGTCGCCGCGTACATCGCCTCGGGCTTGTCCTGTTCGATGAAGCGGTCGGGAAGGACGAGCGAGCGGACCTTGAGGTCGCGGTCGAGCGCGCCGATGACGGCGAGGCGGGCAAGCACGTGGGCGCCGAAGCCGCCGACGGCGCCTTCCTCGATGGTGATCAGCACCTGGTGGTGACGCACGAGCTGGTCGATCAGGTCGAAATCGAGCGGCTTGGCGAAGCGGGCATCGGCAACGGTGGCCGGCAGGCCGTAGGCGTCGAGCTCGTCGGCCGCCTTCAGGCACTCGGCGAGGCGCCCGCCGAACGACAACAGCGCCACCTTGCCGCCCTCGCGCACCACCCGTCCGCGGCCGAGCGCCAGCGGCACGCCCCGTTCCGGCAGGGCGACGCCGACGCCCTCGCCGCGCGGATAGCGGAACGACGACGGCCGGTCGTCGATTGCCACGGCGGTGGCGACCATGTGGACGAGTTCGGCCTCGTCGGCCGCCGCCATCACCACGAAGCCGGGCAGGCAGGCGAGGAAGGTGGTGTCGAACGAGCCGGCATGGGTCGGGCCGTCGGCGCCGACCAACCCGGCCCGGTCGATGGCGAAGCGCACCGGCAGGCGCTGGATGGCCACGTCGTGGATCACCTGGTCGTAGGCGCGCTGCAGGAAGGTCGAATAGAT
>CAZSWL010000211.1:0-6147 GCA_964610725.1 uncultured Bauldia sp. | reverse complement strand
GCGGGATCGGAGGTGTCGGCGCTTTTAGGTCGCATGCCCTCCGCTGTGGGTTACCAGCCTACCCTCTCCACTGAGATGGGCGAACTCCAGGAACGGATCACCTCGACGAAGAAAGGATCGATCACCTCGGTTCAGGCGATTTATGTGCCCGCTGATGATCTAACCGACCCCGCGCCGGCGACGACCTTTTCGCACCTCGACGCTACCACGGTGCTGAACCGCGCCATTGTCGAGAAAGGCATCTATCCGGCGGTCGACCCGCTCGATTCGACCTCGCGCATGCTCGACCCGCGCATCGTCGGCGAGGAGCACTACAACGTCGCGCGCCAGGTGCAGGAGATCCTGCAACGTTACAAGTCGCTGCAGGACATCATCGCCATCCTTGGCATGGACGAACTGTCCGAAGAGGACAAGCTGACGGTGGCGCGCGCCCGCAAGATCGAGCGCTTCCTGTCGCAGCCGTTCCACGTCGCCGAGGTGTTCACCGGCGCTCCCGGCGTGTTCGTCGACCTTGAGGACACCATCAAGGACTTCAAGGCGGTGTGCGCGGGCGAGTACGACCACCTGCCGGAGCCGGCCTTCTACATGGTCGGCACCATCGAGGCGGCGGTCGAGAAGGCCAAGAAGCTCGCAGCCGAGGCGGCGTGAAGCGATGGCCGAGCCCTTCCAGTTCGATCTCGTGTCGCCGGAGCGGCTGTTGATGTCGGAGCCGGTCGACGAGGTGGTGGTGCCGGGATCGGAAGGCTACTTCACCGTGCTCAGCGGGCACGCGCCGTTCATGTCGACGCTGAGGCCCGGCGTGGTCGAGGTCAGCCGCGGCGGCGAAGGCGAACGCATCTTCGTGCGCGGCGGCTTCGCCGACGTGTCGGGCGAGGGCCTCACCATCCTCGCCGAACAGGCGATCCCGCTTGCCGAAGTCGACCCGGGGATGCTGGCTCAGGAGGTGGGGAACGCCGAGGAGGACGTCGCCGATGCCAAGGACGGCGAAACGCGGGCGGCGGCCGCGTTGCGGCTGCACCAGCTGAGAGAAGTGCAGACGGCGTTGACGCCGCGCTGAGCTCACAGCCAGCGGCGCACGCGCGACTTGAAGGTCCGGTAGTCGTCGCCGAATTTCCGCTCGAGGTAAGCCTCCTCGCGGGCGATCACTTGGGTGTGGATGATCCACACGCAGGGGATGACGGCGAGCAGCGGCCACAGCGCGTTGCCGACAAGGGCGAGGCCGGCAAGCAGCAGCGCCAGGCCGAGGTACATGGGATTGCGGGTGAAGCGGTACGGCCCGGCGAGGGCGAGCGTGGTGCTCGGCTTGGTCGGGTTGATGGGCGTGCCGAGGCGGCGGAAGGTCATCACAGCCGACGCTTGCAGGACGACGGCGACGACGATCACGACGACGCCGATGACGCGAACCGACAGGACGCCGCGCCCGGGGTCGATCGGCAGCGGCCACAGCCATTGCACGGCGTAGCCGACGATGAGGCCGGCGAGATAGACGCCGGGCGGAAAGATGCGCACGCCGGAGGACTCGGACGTTGGCCCGGACGCCCTGGTCATGGTCGATGCCCCGCCATCGCGCCGGCGCTCATGGCGGGCCGATGTCGCGGAACGCGTCCACGACCTCGCGGTAGACGTCGCGCTTGAAGGGGACGATGAGCTCGGGCAGGCGCGTCAGCTCCTCCCAGCGCCAGCGGGAGAATTCCGGCTTGTGCTTGCCGCCGCCGGGATGGAGCACGTCGATCTCGGCCTCGTCGCCTTCGAAACGGAAGGCGAACCATTTCTGGGTCTGGCCGCGGTAGCGCCCGTTCCACGACGTCGCCACGAGCTCGGCAGGCAGGTCGTAGCTGAACCAGCCGGCCGCCTCGCGGATCAGGCTGACGCTGGTGATCGAGGTTTCCTCGTAGAGCTCGCGCAGCGCCGCCTGCAACGGTTCCTCGTCGCGGTCGAGCCCGCCTTGCGGCATCTGCCACCAGTGGCCCTCTCCCTCGCCCTCGGCGTCCTGGTCGGAGCGATGGCCGATCCAGACCCGACCGGCGCGGCTGAACACCGCCATGCCGACAGAGCGCCGGTAGGGCAGCTTGGCGGCGCGTCCGGCAGCCTTGCTCATGTGCGGCCCGGAGCAACCAGCGCACTCACCGGAACCAGCACGGTGTTGTGGTCGGCGGCCTGCTTGGCGAAGGCAGCGATGCGGTCGATGGTGACGGGAAAGGCGGTGGCGGTGGCGATGGCGTAGCCGCGCTCGCGCGCGATCTCCTGCAGTTGGTGCAGCCGGGCGTCGATGGCCGCGGCCGAGACGTCGACGTCGAGGACGAGATCGGCGCGCAGGAACGGCGCCCGGCCGGGGGCGATCGTCGCAGCTACGCTGCGCGCCGACGAGCCGTCATCGAGGTAGAGAAGACCGCGCCGGCCGATCTCCTCGATCACCGGCGTGAACGCCGCCGTATCGCTGGTGAAGCGGGCGCCCATGTAGTTGACGACGCCGACGTAGTTGGTGATGCGGCTCATCAGCCAGTGCAGACGGCTGCGGTTCTTGGCGGCGGAGGCATCGGTGGTGAGGGTGTGCGGCCCCGGGTCGACCCGGGGATAGCCGAACGGCTCAAGCGGGATCTGCAACAGGATTTCATGGCCGGCGGTGCGGGCGTCGGCGAGAGTGCGGCCGAGGGTGCGGCCGTAGGGGGCGAGCGCCAGGGTGACTTCTCCCGGCAAGTCGGCGATCGCCTCTTCGGTGCTGTTGGGATCAAGGCCGACCCCGCCGACGATGATGGCGATGCGCGGGTCGCGTGGGTCGGCGTCGCTTGGTCGGGCGTAGGCGTCGATCGGCCGTCGGCCGTCGGCGGCGATCTTGGGCAGCGGCCCGTCCTTGGTCATTTCGACAAGGGCGGGCTGAGGCGCGGAGGCAAGCGCCAGCGGCGGCGGCTGCGACGGGTCGCGGATGATCACCTTGCCGACCTCGGTGAGGCTGCCACCGGCGGCCGGCTGCAACTCGCTGAGGCCGGGTGCGTCATCGTTGGACGCGGCGGCCGTACCGGCCGGCCTGGCGATGGTGCCGGTGCGGTCGGCGAGGTTGGGCCCGCCCGGCCGCGCGGTGGTGATGGCGGCGGTGACGGTCGGCCCGGAGACGTGGCTGAACCAGGCAAGAGCGGCCCCGCCGGCAACGGCGACGACAGCCACGGCGGCGCCCACCGCCCAGCCCCATCGCCGCCGCTGGCGCGGCGGCGGCGGAAGCCCCAACGGGGTCGTCAGGTCATCGGCTGCCATCAGCCCGCCATCGCTCGCCCGAGGTCGGCTGGCGGCGCCGTCGGCGCCGCCAAGCCAAGTCAGTTGGGTATGCCGCGATTCGGGTCCGGCGGGAAGGCGCTGTTGACCTGCAGGCCGCGCAGCAGGTCGAGGGCGTAGTTGAGCTGGGTGTCCTTGGTCGGGTCGGTCGGCACGTAGGCGAGCGAGCCGGACTGCTCCTTGGCGCCGGTGGCGTCCGCCTCGTTGGTCAGGTGCCCGCGCAGGCTCGATTCACCCTCGGGCGGAGTCTGCGCCAGCTGGGCGGCGATGTCGGGCGGCAGTTCCTCCTTGACCTGGATGTCGGGATTGATGCCATGTGCCTGGATCGAGCGGCCGGACGGGGTGTAGTAGCGCGCCGTGGTCAGGCGCAGTGCGCCGTCGGCGCCAAGCGGGATGATGGTCTGCACCGAGCCCTTGCCGAAGGTGCGCGTGCCGATGAGGGTGGCGCGACGATGATCCTGCAGGGCGCCGGCGACGATCTCGGAAGCGGAGGCGGAGCCGCCGTTGACGAGGACCACGACCGGCTTGCCGTCGGTGAGATCGCCGGAGTGGGCGTTATAGCGTTGGGTCTCCTCGGCGTGCCGGCCGCGGGTCGAAACGATCTCGCCGCTGTTGAGGAAGGCATCGGAGACCGAGATCGCCTGGTCGAGCAGGCCGCCGGGATTGTTGCGCAAGTCGATGATGTAGCCCTGGACGTGGTCGGCGCCGATCTGGTCCTTGAGCTTGCCGATCTGAACCTTCAGCTCGTCAAAGGTCTGCTCGCTGAACGAGGAAATGCGCAGATAGGCGACCTGGTCCTCGGCGCGCGAGCGCACCGCGTCGATGGTGATCTCGGCGCGGGTCAGCTTGACGTCGAAGGGCTTGTCCATGCCCTGGCGCTGGATGGTGAGGGTGATCGGCGAGCTGACGGGACCGCGCATCTTGTCGACCGCCTGACTGAGGGTCATCCCCTGAACCGACTCGCCGTCGAGCGCGATGATCAGGTCGTTGGCGAGGATGCCGGCCTTGGCGGCCGGGGTGTTGTCGATCGGCGACACCACCTTGATGACGCCGTCCTGCATGGTCACCTCGATGCCGAGACCGCCGAACTTGCCCGAGGTCTGCACCTGCATGTCGCGAAAGTCCTTCGGGCTCAGGTAGCTCGAGTGGGGATCGAGACCGGCGAGCATGCCGTTGATCGCCGATTCGACAAGCTTGTTGTCGTCGGGCTTCTCGACGTAGTCGGCGCGCACCCGCTCGAACACGTCGCCGAACAGGTTGAGGGCGCGATAGGTGTCGGAGGAGGCCGCGTTGGCCGCGCCGCCGGTGAGCAGCTGCGGTTGGGTGGCCGCAACCGTGGCGAAGGCGCCAAGCAAGACACCGGCAATCAGATAGGTGGTTTTGCGAATCATCCGCCAACCTTTTCCACGTTGGACGCGGCCCACCACGGGGCCGGGTCGATCGAAGTGCCATTCTTACGGAATTCGACATAGAGCACAGGCTGGGAAACGCCTATATCCATGGCGCCCGCACTTGCCAACCGCTGCGCGGCCATCGCTGCCACCGGTTCGCCAGCAAGCACAAACTGGCCGACTCCGACATCGATCCGTTCCATGCCCGCCAGCAGTACATGATAGCCGTCGCCGGCATTGATGATCAAGAGTTCGCCGTAGCTACGGAACGGCCCGGCATACACCACCCAGCCGTCGCTCGGCGAGGAGACCAGCGCCGCAGGGCGGGTGGAGATCGAGATGCCTTGGGCGGTACCGCCGAGGCCGTTGTCTTCGCCGAAGGCCCTGACCACGCGACCATTGGCCGGCATCGGCAGGAGGCCCTTGGCGTCGACGAAGGCGACCGCCGGCGCCAGCCGGTCGGGGCTGCCGAGCGATTTGGCCGGGCGTCCGCCTGATTCGCTGCGGGCGACGGTGGCGGCCTTTTCCGCCTTGGCCGAGGCGGCGGCAGCGGTGGCATCCTGCGATTCCATGCGGGCGATCAAATCTTTGAGACCGCTCGCCTGATCGGCGAGGATGGCGGCACGCTGCTGCTGCTGGGCGAGCGCCTCGGCCGAGGCATTGCGCTGGCGCTGCTTCTCGGCGATGAGCAGCGTGATACGCGTGCGCCCCTCGATAAGGGCGGCGGCGTTGGCGCGCAGGCGATTGCGCTCCTGCTCCTGCTCGCTCCTGAGCGCCACCATCTTCTGCAGGTCGTTGGCGACCTTGTCGGCGACCTCGCGCAGGTCGGGTACCACCGCACCGAGCAGGATCGCGCTCCTGACCGCCGCCAGCGCGTCTTGCGGGCGCACGAGAATAGCCGGCGGCGGCCGGCGGCCCATGCGCTGCAGGGCGGCCAGCACTTCGGCGAGCACGTCGCGGCGCTGGTCGAGCGACTGCCTGAGCTTGTCCTCGGCGACCTTCAACGCGTTCAGCCGCCGTTCGCTGCGGTCGACCTCGCCTTCCAGTTCCTGCACCTGCCGGTTGGCGTCGATCAGCGACTGGTTGAGGGTGGCGCGGTCGGTGTCGAGCTTCTCGATCTCCTGGCGGAGTTCGGCCTGGCGCTGCTTGGTGAGCTGAATGTCCTGGGTGACGGCTTCGAGCTCGCTCTGCGGCGTGTCCTGAGCCGCGGCGCTGTCGCCGTCGGCGGCGACAGCGGGCGGCAGGCCGGCCGCCATGGCGGCCAGAACGAGCAGCGTGGCAACGCGCCTTTTCATGGTGAGTGAGGCCGCTTCCCTCGACCGCCGCCCGTGCGCCGGCCAGCGTATTCGGCCGGCGACTAACGTTCCGTCAACCGTCCCGGCCGCGATGATAGGGGTGGCCGGTGAGGATTGTCACGGCTCGATAAAGCTGCTCGGCGAGCATTATGCGCACCAGCTGGTGCGGCCAGGTCGCCGTGCCGAAGGCGAGG
>CAZSWL010000210.1:0-8507 GCA_964610725.1 uncultured Bauldia sp. | reverse complement strand
TGTAGGTCTTGTAGGCGCCGTTGACCATGATGTCGGAGATGTCGTCGCGGGCGAGCAGCGGCTCGAGCGGACCAAGGCCAAGAACATCGTTGCAGATGTCTTCGAGCAGGTCCTCCTGCTCGGCGATCGACATGACGATGTTCTTCAGCGCGATGATGTCGTTGACGATGTCGCGGATTTCCTCGCGCGCCGACTCCTGGTCTAGGCGGGCGAGCTGCGACAGGTCGATGGTGTCGATCAGCGCGGAGAAGACGGTCGACTTGATGTCGTAGAAGTTTTCCGAGCGGCGAATGCCAGAACTCTCGCCGGCCGGCGGGCGCGGACGGACCGGTTCGAGCGGCTCGGCCGCCTTGGTCTCTACCGGCGACGGCGGCGGGGGGGCGGCCTCGGCCTCGGCGGGCGTTTCGCTCGCCGGCGTCGATGGCGGCGCGCCACCGGTACCGCTGCTCCCACGCTTGCCGAACATTTGGCCCCCCGTCAGGCGCTCTTCTTACCGCGCAGGCGGGCAATCAATGCGTCGAACGCGCCGCGCTTGTGGCGGCGGGGCTCGGCGCGACCGGTCACGATGCGGGCGATCTGATCGAACGTGCCGGCGATCGGGCTCTTGGCGTCGGCCTCGGCGATCATCTGACCGTTGTTGGCGGCGGTGCCGAAGAGCTGGGCGTCGAAGGGGATGACCGCGATCGGCTTGAGATTGAGGGCGGTGGCGAAGTCGTCGACCTTGATCTCGGGACGCTTGGCAAGACCAGTCTTGTTGATCACCAGGCGGGCGGCAACGTCATTGGCGCGCGCCTGACGAAGCAGGTCGACCAGGTTCTTGGCGTTGCGCAGGTTGGCGAGATCGGGCTCGACCGTGAGCACCACCTCGTCGGCCGCAAAGAGCGTCTTGCGCACCCACGACGTCCACACGTGCGGCAAGTCGATGACCACCGCCGGAACGCCGCCCTGGGCCACGTCGACGACCTGGTCGAAAGCGGTCTCCTGAAAGTCGTAGGTGCGGTCGAGGGTGGCCGGCGCCGCCAGCAGACTGAGGTGATCGGAGCAGCGAGCGAGCAGGCGATCGAGGAAGTTGTCGTCGAGGCGGTCGGGTGCATTGATCGCCTCGGCAATGCCCTGGGTCGGATCCTGATTGAAATCAAGCGCGGCGGTGCCAAAGGCGAGATCGAAATCGGCGACGACGACGTCGCTGTCGAAGTTGCGGGCGATCGCCCAGGCGACGTTGTGGGCAACCATCGAGGAGCCGGTACCGCCCTTGCCGCCGACGAAGGCGACGGTGCGGCCAAGCGGCTCGCTGGCGCGGTCGACGTAAAGATCGGACACCGCCTTGATGATGCCGATCAGATCGACCGGCGCCACGAGATACTCGCTGACGCCGCGATGGGTCAGGCCGCGGTAGAGATCGACATCGTTGACGTGCCCGATGACGATGACCTTGGTGCCGGCGTCGCAGACGTCGGCGAGACGATCGAGTTCGACATCGAGGCGGTCGCGCGCCAGCTTGCTCTCGACGATGATGAGATTGGGCGTGGCGGCGGCCTGGTAGTACTCGGCTGCCGCGGCGATGCCGCCGGTGTGGACCTTGACGTGGGCGCGGGCCATGCGGCGGTCGCCGGCGGCCGCCTCGACGACCGAGGCAAGTTCCGGCGAATCGCAGAACGCCTGGATCGAGATGCGCGGGACCGGCCGGACATCGGCGGTGGCCTTGGCGGCGGCGGCCGCCTCCTCCGGTTCGGCGGGCTGCGACTGATCGCTGAAGGCAAGGTCCGTCATTGGCCGACCCCCTGGGCAACGGAGCCGCCGGTCTCGCGCGACAGGTCGGCGGAGAACGCCTGGCCCTTGCGATACTTCTCAAGCACGTCGGCGCGGCGAGCGGCGTCGGCCGGGGTCAGGCCGCGCGGGTAGAGAAGATCGAGGGGATTGTCGACGATGGCGGCGAGGTTCTGCTGGCTGGCGCAACCGAAGTTGGCGTAGTTGCGGTTCTGCCCGTTGACGCTGGCCTGATCCGGCCACGGTCCGCACGGCGCGGTGGTGGCACCGACCCGGCTAAAGGCAACCCGGACGGGCGCGTTACGCTCGTCCGAGCCGGCGTGGTAGACGCGGTAGTCGATGGCCTTCGCCGCAACCCCCGCCTTGGCGAGGACGTCCTGGATCTCGACGGCGATGCCGGCGGCGACATCCTGGTTGGGCGAGCCGGACGGAGCCACCACGGCGATGACCGAGCTGCCGCTGGCGACGAACTTCTGAGCGAAGCCGACGACGTTGGCCTTCTCGGCACCGGTGAGGCGGGCGGTATAGAGGCCGACGGGCACGTCAAGCGTCTCCACCTTGTCCTCGATGGCGATGGGATGGTTGAGACGGTAGTCGTCCGGCACAGCACCGGTCGGCTCGACCGATTGCACCGGGCCGGCACAACCGGCGAGCACGACAGCAAGGCCGCCGGCCGCGGTGAGCGCCGCCAACCAAGACGGCCGCGTGCGGCCACAAGAAGAGGACAAGACGATGGTCATGACACCAAGGCTCCGTTGCTGCCGGCCAACGCTCACTGATAGATGAACCCGAAGCGGCCCGTGTACTGATAGGACGCGTCAGACGAACCGCTGCCCTTGACACCGTAGACGCGGTTGATGTTGCCAAGCAGGATGCTCTGGGCGTCGCTGGCGGGGGCGAAGCCCTGGTCGGGGGTGGCGAGGGCTGAGCGCGGCACCGGCCTCACCAGATAAGGCGTGGCAATGATGACCAGCTCGGTCTCGTCGCGCTGGAAGTCGCGGCTGCGGAAGAGCGGACCGAGAACGGGCAGCTTGCCGAGGCCGGGGAAGGCACCGATCGACTGGCGAACGCTGTCCTCAAGCAGACCGCCGAGGACCATCGAGCCGCCGGAGGGCAACTCCAACGTGCTCTCGGCGCGCCGCACCTTGAGCGACGGAATCGAGAAGTCGCCCAGGCCGACCGCGCCCTGCTGCGATAGCTCCGACACCTCGGTCTTGACGCGCAGGCTGATGCGACCCTCAGACAGAACCACCGGGGTGAAGGCCAGCGCGACGCCGAACGGCTTGAACTGGATGGTGATGTTGCCGTTCTGATCGCGACCGGTGGGGACCGGGAACTCGCCGCCGGCGAGGAAGGAGGCGTTCTCGCCGGAAATGGCGGTCAGGGTCGGCTCGGCCAGCGTCTTGATCATGCCGGTCTGCTGGAGGGCACGCAGCGTCGCCGTCAGAGAGCTGGTGCCATCGTTGTAGCCGAACGTCAGAGCGTTGTCCGACAGCGCCTTGCTGGCGACGGCAAAGGGATTGCCCGTGCTGCTGCAAGCCGCGCCGCCGACGGCAGAGACGGCGGTGCAGGTGGTGAGGTTGCCGATGCTGATGTTGCCGTTGAGGGAGATACCGAGCTGCTTGGCGATGTTGCGCTGGACCTCGGCGACGGTGACCTTGAGGTGGACCTGGTCGTTGCCTTCGATGTTGAGCATGTTGATGACCGAGGAGGTCGGCGTCTGCTGATTGGTGGAAAGCGAGACGTTGACGCCGGAGCCGCCGGAGCCGCCGGAGCCGCCGCCCGACGAGCTGGCCTGGTTCTGCTGCTGCGCCTGGACGTTGGCGCCTCCGTTGACGAAGATGTTGGCGATATCCTGGGCGCGGCTGGCGTCGGTGGCGTTCTTGACGGAGCCCGACAACACGATGTTGTCGCTGACCACCTCGACGTTGATGTCGGAATCGGGAATGAGACGGGCGAGCAGCTTCGACAGGGCGGTGGCGTCCTGCTCGACCTCGAGTTCGAGCGAAACGATCTGCTGTCCGGCCTGATCGAAAACGACGACGTTGGACTGGCCAACCTTGACGCCGGTGACGTAGATGCGCCGCGGCGTGCGGATGACGGCGTCGGCGATGTCCGGGTTGGAGACGAGAATGTCGCGGGCGTCGCGCGGCAGGTCGATGACCAGCGACTTGTTGAGACCGACCTTGACGGACTTGTCCACCGTCTGTTGCCCGTCGACCGCTATGGCCGTCTGGGCGATCGACGGCGATGCCACGGCGTCGACGAGCGCACAGGCGGACAGTGCCAGCGCCGCGATGACGACCTTGCGCAGAAACGGCTGCAACATCTTGGCAATCCTCTGGTTGACCGGTTGCCGCGCCATCGGGCTCACCGGAGGCCGGTCACTTGGCTGACAACACCGCTCTTGACGACGGTGACGGTGCCGTTGCCCTTGGTCCCGCCGATCAGATCGACGGCGTCGGCGGCCGCGTCGGCGGGAGTGGGCGTGGAGTCCTCGACGCTACGCAGGGCGAGCGTCAGGCGATCGCTCATCTGCTGGGCGACGGTGAGAATCTCGGCCTGCTTGGGGGTGAGCTCCAGGGTCGCGGTCTGGCCAACGACCACCTTCTCGCCGTTCTGCTCCTCGATGGTCTGATCGATGGCGAGGACGCGAACGTTATGCAGCACCGTCTCGGTGATGTAGTCGTTGCTGCCGCTGATGTTGTTGCTGGCCTTGCGACGGACCATGATCACGTCGACGCGGTCATTGGGCAGGATGAAGCCGCCGGCGCTGGTATCGGCGGAGATCTTGGTGGCGACGGCGCGCTTGCCTTCCGGCAGGATCGCCGACATGAAGCCCTGATCGGAATGAATGAGCTTGGCGTCGGTGATCGGCTCGCCCTGGTAGAACGAGGCACGGGCAATGGCACCGATGGCCTTCTTGGCGCCGTCGCCCTCGGCGGCGGGCGAGGCGGCGACGATGAAGCGGCTGGTCACCCCGTCCTTCGGCCACTTCTGCCAGGAAAGGGCTCCCTGGTCGATGGTGGTGCCCATCGGGATGTCCTTGCCGGCGACGAGGACGTCGACGGTGTCGCTCGGCGGCTGGGGGCCAGCGCCGGCCACCTGATGCGGGGCACGGGTCAAATTGAGGGCGAGCACAGCGGCGATAACGCCGGCGCCCAGGGCGACACCGAGAACAATGACTCGAGAGAGTTTCATGACACGCAACCTCACCGACGGTCAGTCGATCGTCCAACTATCGCCACTGTCGCTCCGCAATCGTGTAATTATGGTTAACTAGCGATGAGCATTCGTGTTTAACGCGGCGTTAGGCCTGCCAAACCGGCGGTAGTTCACTCGGCAAAAGTAAACCGGTCCTGCAAGCAGGCCCGGCGCGGCGGCGCGGGCTAGCTGCCCGCCATCTGCAACAACACGGTGTGCGGATAGACGGCGATACCGGCAGCGGCGAGCGCGATGCCATAGGGCACGCCGGCGCCCTCCTGGTGGAGCCGCTGGACCCAAGGCTGGCGAATCACGAAGACCGGGACGACGTTGCGTCGAAAGGCGAGCAACAGCAGGGTAAGCGCTCCGCCGAACAGGGAGGCCAGCAGCACAAACTCGAGCGCGCCGTGCAGGCCGACCCACAGGGCAATCGTCGCGGCGAGCTTGGCATCGCCACCGCCCACCCAGCCCATGGCAAAGCAGGTGAAGCCGATCGCCAGCACCGCCGCGCCGGCGACCAGATGCAGGCCGAAGGTCTGCCAATCCATCCCGGCAACCACCGCAAAGACGACAAAAACGAGGGCGAGCCCGACGGTCAGCCTGTTCGACAGCGTCTGGGTGAGCAGATCCGAGGCGGCGGCGTAGGCCATGGCGGCCGGGAATATGACCAGCAAGACGAAGTGGACAGCGGGCATCGCCATGACGGACTCCGATGTGTGACGTTGTGATATCTGGTAGCGGCCGATAATTAAGGTGGCCTGAATGACGGCCCTAAAAAGCCGCGAAACGGCGGCATCCGGCGGCCGCCGACAGTCAACCGATCACGGCAAAGGGGGCAATCGTCGGCGGCTGAAGGCCGTCGTTCGGCAACGGCGACGCGGCAAGCGCCGGCCGTGGCGATCAAATGCTGGGGATCTTTTCGGAGACCGAGGTGTAGGTCGTATTGAGCTGACTGCCTAGCGCGGTGGCGCCGAGGATGATGGCGGCGGCGACCAGGGTCCCGAGCAGAGCGTACTCGATCGCGGTTACTCCGCTTTGATCCTGGACGAATCGGGCAAGCGTGCTCATCACCCTTTGCTCCGCTGCCGCCGGCCGACTATCAGTCGCACCGTCCTTCAAAAGGCCCGGCCGCGCGGGCGGACCCGCGCGGCCGGCTTGGCTCGATCAGCCGCTGACGTCGGACGACAGCGTGTCGAAGGTGCTGTTCAGGGCACCACCGAGCGCTCCGGCACCGGCGATAATGGCGACCGCGATGAGGGTAGCGATCAGGCCGTACTCAATGGCCGTCACGCCCGACTCATCGTTGGCGAAACGGGCAAACAGGTTCTTCATGATTCAACTCCTCACTCAAGGTATGCAACGTTGTTGGCTCGGATACGCGCAGCTCATCTTTCGCAGCCGTAACCAGACACGACGGTAGCGCCAAATTCCTGAAGGTTAGTTAATGCTGGTCAGGGTAATACTGGGCTGAAAGAACAAGTTGTTAAGAATAAATCGCGACCGGCTTTTACTTTTTGCCCGGAGCCCCGCCTTGATTTGCCTAATCCGTTCGATTCTTGACGATCCGTTTACCTTGGGCGACAAGAATTCATTCACCATGACCGCAAACAGGTTGCGCACCCGCCACCATCAGGTCGGCTGGGCGGGGCGCCGGCGACCTTAAGCCTTCGTTCACCTTATCGGGGCTAGTTTCGCTGCGAACGCGGTTCGCGCGGAGGTTTTCATGTCGCGAGTGTCCAATCCTGCGAATGCCGGGACGGTGGCGCGGTTGGCAATCGCCGGCCTGGCAATGGCATGGGTCGTCAACGCCCTTCCCGCAGCCGCCGAACCGATCAAGGTGATGGTCGATAGGGCCAAGGTGATGCACGTATCGCGTCCGGCCCATGTCGTCATCGTCGGCAACCCGGCGATCGCCGACGCCACCATCCAGGACGCCCAGACGCTGATCATCACCGGTCACAGCTTCGGCTCGACCAACCTGATCGTTCTCGACAGCGACGGCAAGGAGATCGCCGACGACGTCATCACCGTCGGTGCCTCCGACGACAAGGTGGTCACCGTCTACAGCCGCACCTCGCGGCAGACCTACAGCTGCTCGCCCGACTGCATGCCGACGTTGGCAATCGGCGATACCTCGTCGGTATTCGACGCCGTCAATCAGCAGATCACGGCACACGGATCGCTGTCGACCAACGCCGCCAACAACAAGTAGTCGCTGCTAGTCGCTGCGCTGGCAGACCGTCGGTTAGCGAACCTTTACCGCGATCGATCGATTTTTCCCGACGGGACGCAACCGTTCATCAATCGTTGGCTGATACCACCGGAATGCGGCCGAAAAGATGCGCGGGCCGCGCCGGATGACTGTCGCCATGGCCTACGTGATCAGGCGGATACGCGAACGCGCCAACGCAATGGCGAGCCGCTTCGGCGTGAAGCGGTTCGTCCGCGACGAGCGCGGCACCAACGTCGTCGAGTTCAGCATCGTCGCCCTGCCGTTCGTCGGGCTGATGCTGGCCATCCTGCAGACGGCGATCATCTTCTTCGCCCAACAGACCCTGGAGACGGCGGTGGCAAATTCCGCCCGCCTCATTCGCACCGGTCAGGCGCAGCAGCAGAACTTCGACGCCACCACCTTCAAGAACCAGGTGTGCAGCCAAATTATGAGCCTGTTCGACTGCCAAGACGGCCTCTACCTCGATGTGCGCACCTACCCGACGTTCGCGGCCATGAACCTGCAGAAGCCGGTGGATCAGAACGGCGACCTGACCAAGAATTTCACCTACCAGCCCGGGCACGGCGGCCAGATCGTGGTGGTGCGCGCCTTCTACGAGTGGCCGGTGGTGGCCAGGATGCTGGGACTCAATTTCTCCAACCTGTCCGACGGCAAGCACCTCATGGCGGCAACCGCGGCATTTCGCAACGAGCCGTTCCCGTGGTGAGGACCGCGCGCCAGCCGCACAGCGGAGGCCGACAACGGCTTCTTCGCCGCCTCGCCGGCGACGGCGCCGGCATTGCCGCGGTCGAGTTCGCGCTGATCCTTCCGGTCATGCTGACGCTGTATTTCGGCGCCGTCGAATTCGGCGACGTGCTGACCATCGACCGCAAGGTCACCCACGTGACCAGCTCGCTCGCCGACCTGGTGACCCAGTCGCGCACCATCAGCGACACCGACATGGCCAACATTCTCGATGCCACCGCCGCGATCGTCACGCCCTACGACGACAGTCTCCTGCGCATCACGGTAAGCGGGGTGTCGATCGACAAGGACGGCAAGGCGACGGTGGCGTGGAGCGACGCGCGCAACGCCACCCCGTTCGCCGTGAACTCGGTGGTCACCGTGCCGCAGGCGCTGGACATTCCCAACACCTTCCTGGTCACCGCCCAGGTCCACTACCTCTACACGCCGCTGATCGGCTACATGGTCACCGGCCCGTGGGACCTCAAGGACCGGTTCTACCTGCAACCGCGGCTCAGCAACGACGTCAAGGGCGTCAGCGGCTGACGGGAGCGGCCGGCGCATCGGCGCCGGCAGGCGC
>CAZSWL010000209.1:0-11569 GCA_964610725.1 uncultured Bauldia sp. | reverse complement strand
CCAGCGTCTGCACGACATCGGCAAAATCGGCCGCGAACACGACACTTCGTCGGCTGCCTAGGCCCTGATGGCAAACGAGCCGCTTGCGCGTCGGCTGACCGCGGAGGCGCTCGGCACGGCACTTCTCGTCGCCACCGTGGTCGGCTCGGGAATCACGGCGGAGCGCCTGGCTGGCGGCAACGCTGCCCTGGCGCTGCTGTGCAATACCATCGCCACCGGCGCCATTCTGGTGGTTATCATCACCATCTTCGCGCCGATTTCCGGCGCCCATTTCAACCCATCCGTCAGCCTCGTGTTTGCCGTGCGTGGCGACCTGCCGTGGCGCGAGCTCGCCGCCTATGTTGCCGCACAATTTCTCGGGGGCATCGCCGGCACGGTCGCTGCCCACCTGATGTTCGATCTCGCTCCGCTGGCCATCGGCGTCCATTCGCGCACCGGGCCGTCGCAATGGCTGGCCGAGATCGTCGCCACCTTCTCGTTGGTGCTCGCCATCCTCGGCGGCATTCGTCATGCGCCGGCGGCGGTGCCGTGGCTGGTCGGTCTGGTGATCAGCGCCGCTTACTGGTTCACCTCGTCCACCAGCTTCGCTAATCCGGCGGTGACGCTCGCCCGGGGCTTCACCACGACTTTCGCGGGCATCGCGCTCGCCCATGTTCCCGCCTTTATCGTCGCCGAGGTCGTTGGCGCACTGATTGCGGCGGCGGCCGGTGCGGCGCTGTTCAGTCCGCCTGGAACCCGATCTTGAGGTGCGTGTTATCGCAGAACGGCTTGGTGCGTGAGCCCCCGCACCGGCAAAGCCGCGCCCGCCCCACCCGATCGATCGTCCGCCCGGTTCCCGAGCAGATTTCGAGGTTGCCGGTGACCACCAACGGCCCGTTCTTCTCCGGCGAGATATCGACCGGGCCATCGCGCACCTTGAGTGGCTGCGATTGGCGCGTGTCCGGCTCGCCGGTGGCCTTGAATGGCAGCGTGTTATGCGAGCCGTCGCAGAACGGCTTGTTTTTCGAAGCGCCGCACCGGCACAGCGTCGCGCGGAAGCCGATGTTCACACCGGCCACCGTCAGCGGCGCCCGGAACGCATAGGGGCCGTTTTCGCGCAGATACGCCACGTTCACCTGCGGCGGCGCTTCCGGCGGGCCACCGTCGTTGCGCTCGTATTGGATGGCGCCGGACGGGCAGTTGTATGCGATCCTCACCACCGCCTCGACCGGCTGGGTGTCGGGGAAGATCCATTCGCCCGGGGTGTTCGCCTTGAAGACGGTAGGCGTCCCCAGCACGCAGAAGCGCGCATGAATGCAGCGCTTGCCGTGGAAATGGATGGTGGCGTCGCGCCCTTCGGCGATTTCGAGATCATCGCCGCCAGACGGCAGGTCGTCCGCCTGGGGCGTCGGTTTAGGCGGCGGCGAGACGTGCTCATGGCCGACGATGCGCACCGTCGCGATGCCGAAGCCGCTGGCGATCTTGTCGAGTTTCTCGGCGATCCCTGCCAGTTCGTGGCCGGACGGAAAGACGTAGCGGGCGTGCTTGGCAATTTCCACGACGCGCTCGGCCATCATGCGTTTTTCGCCGGGTCCCGGCGGCAGTTTGGCGATGTCTCTGAGCATGGTGAAGGTGACGCCGGCGTTGACGCCGGCATGCGACTTGCTCGCCGGCAGCGAGGCCAGATGGCGGCCGACCGGCTGCAGAAGCTCCATCAGTTCGATGGCAGAGTCGACGAACAGGCGCTTGTCGTCCTCCTCGCCGGCCCGGCGCCCGAATGCTTGCACCAGGCAGCGCAACATGTGGCCGTACATCGAATTGGCCAGGTCAAGCACCTTGGCTGCCTCCGGTGCATCGATGAACACGCGCTCACGCTCATCGAACGGACGTCGCATGACCGGGTTGTGCGCGACCGGAAACGCCGGCTCGAACGCAGGGTCGGCGGCGAGGAAGTCGTTGTACTCCTGACGCACCTTGACGAAACGGTTGTAATGACTGTTCTCGCTGTGCCCGGGAGCCCCCTCGCCCTGTTCGATGATGGTCTCGATGGCCTCCTCGGCGCTCTTGAGGTCGGTGACGATCATCAGGCCGGGGAGTGATGCCAGGTCTGGACCGATCTGTGCGGCCACGTCGCCGCAGAACAGCGCCTCTTCGCCGATGTGATGGGCGAGCACCACGAAACCGTGGCGGATACCGCGATAGAGGTGACCAACCGTGCCGTAGTCCTGGGCGCTCGGCATCAGCCGGCCCTTCGGCTGGGTGCGGTGGTAGTCGGCGGGATGGACGAACTCGGAGCTGTCGGTGAGTTCCTTGCCTTCCGGTCGCTCCAGGAAGATGAAGTGGTCGAGCACCGCGTGCGAGAAGCGGGCAAGCTCGGCGACGAGGCCGGACGGATGATAGCCCGCCGGAATCGGGAAATTCGGCCGCGACAAGTGGGGGCCGGCACCAATGGAGATCGCCAGATTGCTGGCGAGTGTCAGGTGGCACATCTCCTCGATCGCCACCGACACGATCGCCCGCCTCCAACGGGTGACCGCCTCGGCCTGTTCGGCCGTCAGCCCGTCGCGCTCACCGCGCTTCAGGCTCCACGCCGCGTAGAGGTAGCAGTCCAGGAGGTTGTGTTCGATCGCCGCCGCTTCGGCGAGCAGATAAACCAGTTCCTCGCGCGTCTCGATCCGAATCTTGGGCTCAGCTTCCGCCATTTGCCGTCCCTGTTGTTTGTCGACCGACGGCTCACACGGCCGCTTGTCGGCGGACTCTGGCACGGGTGGGATCAACAGGCCAGTCCCGCCCGCGCGCCTGCGGGGCTACCGGCTTACAACATGGCCTTTTCGCGGGGCATGACCAGCCTTACCATTGAATCGAGGCCGAACGATCGAGGGCGGGCAGGAAGTCATGGCATTTGACGACAATGATTCGGCCAGAAATTGGATCTCTTCGCCCTACCACCGGCTATGGCTGCTCAACCAAGCAGGCAGTCTTTTCGATTTTTTCGAGCCGCACAGCATCGACCCGGCCGGCGGCTTCTATTTTCTCGACGACCACGGCCAGCCGATCTTGCGCGATGCCTCCGGGCAGGCGCCGGCGCGTGAGATCCACGCGACCACGCGCTTGGTTCATTGCTTTGCGATTGCGCGTCTGCTCGGGCGTCCGGGCGCCGAGCGCTTCATCGACCACGGCATGGATTTTCTGTGGAACGGTCACCGCGATAGCGCCAACGGTGGCTACGTCTGGTCGGTCGGCAAGGACGGCGGTGGCGACGACCGCAAGCAGGCCTATGGACATGCCTTCGTTCTGCTCGCCGCGTCGTCGGCAAAGATCGTCGGCCATCCCGACGCCGACCGCCTGCTCGCCGATGTGAGCGAGGTCCTGCGCGCCCGATTCTGGCGCCAGGCCGAGGGTGCTGTCGCGGAGGAATTCGAGCGCGATTGGACGCCGATCGGCGGCTATCGCGGCCAAAACGCCAACATGCATTTGACCGAAGCGTGCATGGCGGCGTTCGAGGCGACGGGAGACAACTCATGGCTGGATTGGGCGCAGAGCATTGCCTCCCTCATCATTCGGCGTCATGCCGGCGCGCTTGGCTGGCGGGTGGCGGAGCATTTCACCGAAGACTGGCGGCTCGATCGCGACTACGACGGCGATCCGGTCTTCCGTCCGTTCGGTTACACCCCGGGCCATTGGCTGGAGTGGACGCGGCTGTTGCTGCAGCTGTGGGAGACCGGCGGTCGCCGGCTTGGCTGGATTCCCGATGCCGCCAAAGGGCTGTTCGCCAACGCGATCGCCGAAGGCTGGGACCGGGAGCGCGGGGGTTTCTACTACACGCTCGACTGGCAGCATCGTCCCCGCCTGCGCCGGCGACTGTTCTGGCCCTTGGCCGAGGGAGTGGGTGCCGCGACCTTTCTCAATGCGATAGTCGGTGGCCCGCCGTACGAGGAATGGTACCGGCGGATCTGGGACTTCATCGCCAATCGCCTGATCGATCACGAACACGGCGGCTGGCACGCCGAGGTCATGGAGGTTGGCGACGACACGGCTCCCTTCTTTGCCGGCAAGCCCGATCTCTACCACGACCTGCAGGCGTGTCTGATGCCGCTGCTGCCGGCGACCGGCTCGGTCACCCGCGGCCTTCTGACGGAGGGCATCCGGCTGGAGCACGGTCCAGCCAGACAGCGAGCCGCCACCCGATGAGAGAATTCGACGGCAAGACGGCCATCGTTACCGGCGCCGCCATGGGTATCGGTCGCGCGGTGGCCGAAGTGCTCGCGGAGCGCGGCGCCGCTCTCGTCGTGGTCGATCGCGCCGCCGCCGAAATCGACGAGGTGGCTGCCGCCATCCGCGCCGCCGGCGGAGAGGTGGAGACGGTTACCGGTGATCTTCGTGACGTTGGAGTGCTCCAGGCCGGCGTGGCTCGTGCCGTCGACCGCTTCGGTCGCCTCGACGTGCTCAGCAACAACGCCGGCATCCAGCGCTACGGAACCCTGGAGACCACCACCGACGCGGTGTGGGACGAGGTCTACGATGTCAACCTCAAGTCGATCTTCCGCCTCTCCCGTCTCGCCGTTCCGCATTTGAAGAAGACCGCCGGCGCGATCGTCAACATGGCATCGGTGCAAGGGCTCGCCAGCCAGAGCAATGTGGTCGCCTATGCCTCGGCGAAACACGCTCTCATCGGCCTGACCCGTGCCGCCGCAGTTGACTGCGCGCCCTACAGCGTACGGGTAAATGCGGTGGCGCCCGGCAGTGTCGATACGCCGATGCTGCGCGCGACGCTGGCGGCGGCGGAGGATCCGGCCGGACTCACCGCAGAGGTCAATGCCATGCATCCGCTCAGGCGCATGGCTCGGCCGCGTGAAGTAGCCGAGGTGGTCGCGTTTCTCGCCTCCGACCGTGCCTCGTTCGTCACCGGTGCCGTCTATGTGGTCGACGGCGGATTGACCATCCCGCTGGGAGGGGCTCCCCACACTGAACCTTCCAGTCCCGGCGACGATTAGGACGACGAGTTCAATCGACCACGCGCCACCCTATGGCTTCGCCGCCCCGATAGACCGCCACGCTTTGCTCTGACTCCTCCACAGCCACCGCCTGCGGTGCGATCCACGACGAGCGTGCGAGCGTGATCGTCGTTTCGTTGGGCGGCAAGCCATAGTGCCGCGGGCCATTGAGCGAGGCGAAGGCCTCCAGCCGATCGAGCTTGCCATCCTCGGCGAATATCCTGGCGTAGCTCTCGATGGCGACCGGTGCAGTGAAGACGCCGGCAGCCCCGACGGCGGCAAGTTTGCTGATCATCGGGTGAGGGGCGGAATCGGTGCCGAGAAAAAAACAGGCATCGGCGGAGGTCGCCGCCCGGCGCAAGGCCACGCGATCGCTTTCCCGTTTGATCACCGGCATGCAGTAGAGATGCGGCCGGATTCCTTTTCCCAGCCAGTCGGTCCGGTTGCGTTCCAGGTGATGGACTGTGATCGTCCCGGCGAGCTGCGGCGCCGACGCGCGAACGAAATCGACAGCGACCTTCGACGACAGATGCTCAAGGACGACCTTGAGCCCCGGAAACTCCTTGAGCAATGGGGCAAGGCGACGCTCTATGAATAACGCCTCGCGGTCGAACACGTCGACTTCCGGATCGACCTCTTCACCGTGGATCAGCAGCCGCATGCCGAGCTTTTCCATTCGCGCCAGCACGTGCCGCACGTTGGCGATGTCGCTGACGCCGGCGGCGGCGTTGGTCGTGGCGTTGACCGGGTAGAGCTTCACCGCCGCGAAGATGCCGTCGCGGCAGCCCCGCTCGACATCGTCGGGGTCGGTAGCGTCACGCAGGTAACAGGTGATCAGCGGCTCGAAAGCCATCCCGGCCGGCAACGCCGCGCGCACCCGCCGACGATAGGCGACAGCGTCGGCGGTAGTCGCTACCGGCGGCGAGAGGTTGGGCATGAGGATCGCGCGGGCGAAGACGCGCGCGGTATAGGGCAGCACCGCCCGCATCATGGCGCCGTCGCGCACGTGCACATGCCAGTCGTCGGGTCGTCGGATGGTGATGCGGTCGGTCAAGAAAAGATCAGGTCTCGCAATGCATTATTGGCGCACCCGGCGAGATTCGAACTCACGACCTCTGCCTTCGGAGGGCAGCGCTCTATCCAGCTGAGCTACGGGTGCCAAGGCCGAACCGTGATAATCACCGTGATAGCGCAAGGCGATCACCGCCACAATCACGGCCCGCATAGCACAATCACCGCCGCCGGTGCGCTGCGCGTGAGGCACGCCCCGAGGCTGGCGAAATTCTGCAAACAGGCTAGGTTGCACCGCCGAATCGCAAGCGGCGACGGGGGGCGTTGGCCATGACCATCGTCAGGTATGCGGGACGCATCGGCGCGGCGGCCATCGTGCTCGCCCTGGCGGCGACCCCGGCGTATGCGGCCGGCGAGGAAATGCCCTCGCTCGTCCACGACATCGGCATCTCGCTGTTCCTGTCGGGGTTGCTGTCGGTCCTCTTCACCCGCGTTCGCCTGCCGGCGATTGCCGGCTTCATCATCGCCGGCGTCGCCGCCGGGCCGCTGGCGCTCGGCTGGGTCACCGATCCCCACAACATCGACACCATCGCCCAGTTGGGCTTCGTGCTTCTGCTGTTCATGATCGGTCTCGAGATCGACATCGGCAAGATCGTCAGCGCCGGCCGCACCATCGTCGTCGCCGGTCTGTTGCAGTTTCCGCTGACCATGCTGTTCGGTTTCATCGTCGCCAAGCTGCTGGCGTTGTCCGGCGTCGCCTATCTGCAAGGCAACCTGGCCGCCCTTTACATCGGCGCCGTCATCTCCGGCTCGTCGACCCTGCTTGTGGTGAAGCTGTTCCAGGAAACCTTCGAGCTCGACACCGCCCCGGGTCGGCTCGCCCTCGGCCTGCTCGTCTTCCAGGACCTGTGGTCGACGGTTCTCATCCTGTTGCAGCCGCGGCTCGACGCGCCGGAAATCCTGCCGATCGTCGGCTCTTTCGCCGGGATCATCCTGCTCGCCGGCCTTGCCGTGCTTGTCTCGCAGACCCTGCTGCCGACCGTGTTCCGCTGGATCGCCAAGGTGCCCGAGGTGGTCCTCATGGCGGCGATCGGCTGGTGTTTCGCGGTGGTGCTTGCCGGCAGCAACCTCGACCACACCACGACGATGATGATGGGCGCCGGGTTCCACCTCAACGTCTCCTCGGGCATGGGCGCGCTGATCGCGGGCGCGACCATCGCCAGCCTGCCCTACGCGACCGAGATCGTCACCAAGGTGGGTGTCGTCAAGGACTTCTTCGTCACCCTGTTCTTTGTCGGTCTCGGTCTCGGCATCCCCGCCCCGAGCGGCCCCAGCGTCATCGTCCTTGCCGTGGTCATCGCCGTGATCGCCCTCGTCGGCCGCCAGGTGGTGTTCTTCCCGGTCCTCTATTGGGCCGGCATCGACCAGCGCAACGCCGAGGTGACCGCCATCCGTCTCGCCCAGATCTCCGAATTCGGACTGGTCATCGCGTTCCTCGGCCTCCAGTACGGCCACATCACGCGCGAGCTGGCGAGCACCATCGTGTTCGCCTTCGTGCTGACCGCGCTCGCCACCACGCCGCTCTATCACGCCGCCTACGCCGTTCACGGCCATCTGAAGCCGTGGCTCGCCCGGCTCGGTTTCCGCGAGCCGCCGGAGGCCGAGGCCAGGGCCGACAAGGAGTGGCGGCTGGCCCTTCTCGGCTTCCACCGGGTCGCCTCGTCGCTGCTCCACGAAATCGCCCGCTCCGACCCGCCGCTGGTCGCCGAGACGCTGGTCATCGACTTCAATGTCGCCCTGCACCAGCGCATCCGCGACGTCGGCGCCCACGTCGAATATGGCGATTTGTCCAATTCCGACACGCTGCTCCATTCCGGCATCGACCGCGCGCGGGTGGTGGTCTCGACCGTACCTGACGATCTCATGCGCGGCACCGACAACCGCCGCCTGGTTGCCACCGTGCGTCGAATGAATCCCAAGGCGATCATCATCGCCAACGCCGTCAACCTGAGCGACTGCGAGGCCATCTACGCCGCCGGTGCCGACTATGTGTTCCTGTCGCGCGTCGAGACCGCCCGCGCCCTGTCGCAAGCCATAGGCGAGGCCCTCAACGGCACCCTCGCCGACTATCGCGGCGCCCGCGAGGAGGAACTCGGTAAGCCGGGCGACCGCCGCGAGGTCCTCGGCTGACCACGGGCAAGCGCTGCAGCATCAACTGACCTTTTGTCCCCGCTCGGCGACCCTCGCCAGGCCTGCCGCCATTCTCCTTGTGTTTTGGCCTGAATCGGCGTCACATGCGGCCGATCCTGGAGTCGCGTTCCTTTCTTCATGAGGGGCATCGAAATCCGTGACGCGGGCGTGGCCGACCTTGCCGGCCTCTACCAGCTCGAAATCGATTCATTCGACAGCGACCGCCTCACCCGCCGCAGCATGCGCCACCTGATTTCCAGCCGCAGTGCCAGCTTGCGCGTTGCCACCGCCGCCGCCGCTGTCGTCGGCTATCACGTGGTGCTTTTTCGCCGCGGCAACACGAACGCGCGCCTCTATTCGCTGGCCGTGGCCGGCCGGGTGCGCGACCGCGGCCTCGGACGTGCCCTGATGGCCGATGCGGAGCGGGTGGCGGCCGGGCGGAACTGCCGCACTCTCAGGCTCGAGGTGCGTCGCGACAATCGCCGGGCGATCCGCCTCTACGAGCGTCTCGGCTACCGCCGCATCGGAACCTACCGCGGCTACTACGACGACGCGACCGACGCCATCCGCTTCGAAAAGGCGCTTGGTTCGGCGCGGCGCCGGTCCCGGCCCGGCGAGCCTCGCCCGCCTGCCGTGGTGGGGCGATGAAGGCCTAGCCATGGCCACTTGGGTCATTTTGGTCGATTCGGCCAAGGACTTTCCCAACGCCGACACCCCGCACAAGGTGATCACCACCAAGGATTACCTTGCCCGTTCCAACCTGTTCCGCGGGGCCCGACCGAAGGTCATCAATCTGTCGCGCTCGTTCGCCTACCAGAGCCGCGGCTATTATTGCTCGCTGCTCGCCGAGGCACGCGGCCACCGGGTCATCCCGTCGACCGAAACGATGATCGACCTCGGCGCCCGCTCGCTTTACGCCCAGGCCCTGCCCGAGCTCGAGGACGCCCTCGTCAAGGCGCTTGCCGCGGCGACCGACAAGACGGTGCCGGCCCGCATCCTGGTCTCGTTCGGCACCGTCGAGGACCATCGCTTCGACCGCTTCGCGCGCCTTCTTTTCGACTGGTACCGCTGTCCGGTGCTCGAGGTGACCGTCGACAACGGCGCGCGGCCGCAGATCCGGCGGCTGGCGTCGGTGCCGATCACCAAGCTCTCGCCCGAGGAACTGCGCGTCTTCCACGAGGCGCTGCACGGCCACACCCGGCGCGAATGGCGATCGAGGAAGGACCGGGCGCCGCCGCGCTACTTTTTCGCCGCCCTTTACAACCCGGCGGAGGAATTGCCGCCGTCGAGCGTGGCGAGCCTCAAGCACTGGGCGCGGGTCGCCGCCAAGCTCGGCGTCGAGGTCGAGCCGGTGACCAGACGCGACCTTGCCCGTCTCGCGGAATTCGACGCCTTGTTCATCCGCGAGACGACATCGCTGCGCAACCACACCTACCGTTTCGCCCGCCGCGCCGTTCAGGAAGGCATGCCGGTCATAGACGACCCCATCTCGATGATCCGCTGTACCAACAAGATCTACCTGCACGAGCTTATGATCGCTAACGGTATCGCGGTGCCGCCCACCGTAATCGTCGGCGGCAAGCACGACCTTGCCCGCGCCGCCGACGAGCTCGGCTTTCCCATGGTCCTCAAGATTCCCGACTCGTCGTTTTCGCGTGGCGTCAGGAAGGTCGACAACGCCGCCGGACTCGCCGCCCTGTTTGCCGAATGGTACGAGGACACCGATCTCCTGCTCGCCCAGGCGTTCATGCCGACCAGCTTCGACTGGCGCCTCGGCGTTCTCGGCGGCAAACCGCTGTTCGTCTGCCAGTACATGATGGCCAAGAAGCACTGGCAGATCGTCAACCATCGTCCCGGCGGCAAGCCGTCGGAGGGGGGATGGCACACGCCGCCGCTCGGCGAGGCGCCGCCGGCCGTCATCGACACCGGGCTCAGGGCCGCCCAGCTCATCGGCGACGGTCTCTACGGCGTCGATCTCAAAGAGACCCATGACGGCATCTTCGTCGTCGAGGTCAACGACAACCCCAACATCGATCACGGCGTCGAGGATCAGGCCGAAAAGGACCAGGTGTGGATCGAGCTGACCCGCTGGTTCATCGACCGGCTGCAGCGCTGACCACGCCCCGGCGGCGTCGGCCCCTTTCGCCGCGCTCGCCTATCGCGTAAGCAACGCCGGCTGCCTCCGTCGTTCCCGTCGGTTTCCCGCGATCCCTCTATGCCGGCCGATTCCGCCTCGCCTGGTCCGCACCGGAGCGCCTTCCGCCACCGCGGCTTCCTGTTGTTCCTGGCGTCTCGTTTCCTGACCGTGTTCGCCATTCAGATCGTCAGCGTCGCCGTCGGCTGGCAGGTCTACGACCTCACCCACAGTCCCTTCGACCTCGGCCTCGTCGGCCTTTTCCAGTTCGCCCCCGCCTTGTTGCTGGTGCTGGTCACCGGTGCGGTCTCCGACCGCTACAACCGCCGCGCCATCGTGGCGGTCTGTCAGGTCGGCCAAGGCGCCGCGGCCCTGGCGTTGCTGGTGCTGACGACAAGCGACGCCATCGCCGTCGGTGCGATCTTCGCGCTGCTGATCGTTTTCGGGGCGACCCGCGCCTTCATGAATCCGGCGGCGCAGTCGCTGGTCCCCAATCTGGTACCGGTCGCCGATCTCGCCGGCGCCATCGCGCTGTTCTCCGCCTCCTGGCAGGTCGCCATCATCCTCGGCCCGGTCGCCGGCGGTCTCCTCTACGGCGTTTCCGCCGAGGTCGCCTACGGCGGCGCGCTCGCCCTCTTCGCCGTTGCCGCCGCCATCATCGCCGTGGTTCCCAAGCCGTCGCAGAAGACGCTCGCCGAGCCGGCCGCGTGGTCGACCGTGGTCGCCGGCATCCACTACGTGTGGCGCGAGAAGATCGTGCTCGGCGCCATCTCGCTCGATCTCTTCGCCGTTCTCCTCGGCGGCGCCGTTGCTCTGTTGCCCGCCTATGCCCGCGACATCCTCATGGTCGGTCCCGTCGGTCTCGGCGTGTTGCGCTCGGCGATGGGCATCGGCGCCGTTGCCATGGCGATCGTCCTCACCGCGCGCCCGATCGGCGACCATGCCGGCCGCATCATGTTCGTCACGGTGGCCGTCTTCGGCTTGGCCACCGTCGTGTTCGGGGTGTCCACGGTCCTGTGGCTGTCGGTGGCGGCGCTGGTGGCGGCCGGCGCCGCCGACATGATCAGCGTCTACATCCGCGAGACGCTGATCCAGTTATGGACGCCCGACGGCGTCCGCGGGCGGGTGAGCGCAGTCAATACGGTCTTCATCGGCGCGTCCAACGAGCTCGGCGAATTCCGTGCCGGCACCGTGGCCGCGCTGATCGGCGTCGTCCCGGCCGTGGTCGTCGGCGGCATCGGCACGGTGGTGGTGGCCGGGC
>CAZSWL010000208.1:0-7294 GCA_964610725.1 uncultured Bauldia sp. | reverse complement strand
CGCCCGCTACAAGGTCTACATCATCGACGAGGTGCACATGCTGTCGAAGCAGGCCTTCAACGGTCTGTTGAAGACGCTGGAAGAGCCCCCGCCCCACGTCAAGTTCATCTTCGCCACCACCGAGGTGAGGAAGGTCCCGGTCACCATCCTGTCGCGCTGTCAGCGCTTCGACCTGAGACGGATCGAAGCCGCCCGTCTGGTCCAGTTGATGCGTGACATCACCGTCAGAGAGTCGATCACCGTCGACGAGGCGGCCCTCACCATGATCGCGCGCGCGGCGGAGGGCTCGGCCCGCGACGCGCTCTCCCTCCTCGACCAGGCGATCGCCCACGCCGCCGGTGGCGTGGCGGCCGACGAGGTGCGTCTGATGCTGGGTCTCGCCGACCGCGGCCTCACCATCGATTTGTTCGAGGCGGTGATGGCTGGCGACGTCGCCGCTGCCCTTCGCGGGCTCAAGCAGCTTTACGATGTCGGCGCCGATCCGGCGGTGGTGCTGGAAGACCTCGCCACCTTCACCCACGCCGTCACCCGGCTCAAGCTCGCCGTCGCCGACGCCGCCGATGACGTGCTGAGCGAAGACGAACTCAAGCGGGGCCGCATCCTCGCCGACAAACTGTCGCTGCGGGCCCTTGCCCGCGCCTGGCAGATGCTCTTGAAGGGCATCGACGAGACGCGCACGTCACCTCGTCCTCTCGCCGCCGCCGACATGGTGATCGTGCGGCTTGCCCATGTCGCTGATCTGCCTACCCCCGACGAGGCGCTGCGCCTGCTCGCCGGCGAGAGTGCTGCCGCGCCGGCGCCGCCGCCGTCCGGCTCTGCGCCATCCGGCGACCAGCGCACGCGCATGACGGCGGCCGGCGGCCAGGCCCGCTCCGCGCCACGGCCACAACCTGCTGCGTCCCGCGCCGAACCAGCACTCCGCCTGGAATCGTTTACCGACGTGGCCGCCCTCGCCGGCGAGAAACGCGACCTCAAGCTCAAGCATGCCCTTGAGACCGCCGTCCGCCCGGTTCGCTTCGAGCCCGGCCGCATCGAAGTGGCGCTGACCGACTACGCCTCACCAGACCTTGCCGGCGAGCTGTCCAGGCGACTTGAAGAATGGACCGGCCAGCGCTGGATGATCGCCGTCGCCCGCGATGGCGGCGAACCGACGCTCGCCGAGGCGAGGCGCGCCGCCCGCGCCCGTCTCGTCGACGATGCCCGCTCCGATCCGGTGGTGGCGGCCGTGTTCGACCGTTTTCCCGGTGCCGAGATCGTCGATGTGCGGGTGCGAGCGGACGAGTCCGCAGCGACCCCGCCGGCGGAAGACGCACCGGGTGCCGACGAGCCGGTCGAGGAGGATTAGTCACATGGCAATGGGCGATCTCATGGGCATGATGAAGCAGGCCAAGGAGTTGCAGGCCAGAATGGAGGCGATGCAGGCCGAGGTCGCCGCCCTCGAGGTCGGCGGCAGCGCCGGCGCCGGTCTCGTCAACGTCACCATGAACGGCAAGGGCGAAATGAAGGCGATCAGGATCGACCCCTCGCTGCTCAAGCCCGACGAGGCGGAAATCCTCGAGGACCTGGTCATTGCCGCCGTCAACGATGCCCGCGCCAAGGCCGAAGCCGCGCTCGCCGACAAGATGCGCGAGATGACCGGCGGCCTGCAGTTGCCGCCGGGCATGAAGCTGCCCTTCTAGGCCCTCCATGGCTGCCAGCCGCGTCGCCGTCGTTTCCGGTGCCTCCGGCGGCATCGGCCGCGCCCTGGCGCAAGGGTTCTTGGCCGCCGGGCACCAGGTCATCGGCGTTGATCGCGCTGCAACCGATTGGTCGCCCGAGAATTTCCGGGCCGTTCGGCTCGATGTCACCGATGGCCAAGCGGTGGCGGCCTTCGGCGCAGGCCTCGAGCGCGTGGACGTTCTGGTCAACGCCGCCGGCGTGCTGCGCCGTCACCGGGAGCTCGATCCGGCGACCTTCGTCGAAGTGGTCGACACCAACCTCGTCGGCACCATGCGCCTTTCGGTTGCCTGTCACCCGGCTCTCGCCGCGGCGCGCGGCGCCGTCATCAACGTCGCGTCCATGTACGCCTATTTCGGCGCCCCCCACGCGCCGGCCTATGCCGCCTCCAAGGGCGCCGTCGCCCAGTTCACCCGCTCCCTCGCCGTCGCCTGGGCGGGCGAGGGCATCCGCGTCAACGCGCTCGCCCCCGGCTGGATCGAAACGGCGATGACCGAGGGGGCGCGTGCCGACGAGGAACGCGCCCGCATGGTTCTCGCCCGCACGCCGATGGGTCGCTGGGGCGAACCGAGCGATCTGGTCGGGCCGGCCCTGTTCCTGGCAAGCGGTGCTGCCGGTTTCGTCACCGGAGTGGTGCTGCCGGTCGACGGCGGCTATCTGGTCGCCTGAAGGAGGACCGTCCGTGCCCGTGCCGCCCCGCGATCCCGACCCGCACCTGCCGTATCAGCTGGCGATGCCGGCGGAGGCGGCTGCCGACCTGGTCGTCGCGCCGATCCTGCCCGAAGACGACCGCATCTGGGTGCCGCAGGCCGACCATGTCTGGTTCCGGCCGCTATGCCTCAGTGCCTCGCAGGGCTACTGGGTGAACCTGCTCAGGGTCGCCCGCGGCGGCATCGTCTCCCGCCACCGCCACACCAACCCGGTGCACGGCTACGTCCTCAGGGGCCGCTGGCACTATCTTGAGCACGACTGGGTTGCCGAGGAGGGCGGCTACGTCTACGAACCGCCCGGCGAAACCCACACCCTCGTGGTGCCGGATGACGTCGCCGAGATGATCACGCTGTTTCAGGTGAACGGTCTCATGCTGTACGTCGATGCCTACGGCAAGGCGCTCTCCTACGAGGACGTGTTCACCAAGATCGACATGTGCCGCCGCCACTACGCCGCCTGTGGTCTCGGCGGTGACTATGTCGACCGCTTCATCCGTTGACGGCGATGGCCCGTTCGGCTGCCGGTCCCGAGATCGAGCGTCTGATCCAGCTTCTCGCCAGGCTGCCCGGCCTTGGTCCGCGTTCGGCAAGACGCGCCGCGCTCCATCTGGTCAAGAAGAAGGACGAGCTGCTGGCGCCGCTTTCCCAGGCGATGGCCGTCGCCGCCGAAACGGTAGTGGTCTGCTCGACCTGCGGTAATGTCGATACGCGCGATCCCTGCACCATCTGTTCCGATCCTCGCCGCGACCAGTCGACCATCATCGTGGTGGAGGATGTCGCCGATCTGTGGGCGCTGGAGCGGGCGGGCGCCATCAATGCCCGCTACCACGTGCTCGGCGGCGCGTTGTCGCCGCTCGACGGCGTCGGGCCGGACGAGCTCGCCATCGACAAGCTCGTTCGCCGGGTCGCCGCCGGCGGCATCGGCGAGGTGATCCTCGCCGTCAACGCCACCGTCGAGGGCCAGACCACCGCCCACTACATCATGGACCGCCTGGTCGGCAGCGGCGTCAAGGTCACCCGTCTCGCCCACGGGGTTCCGATCGGCGGTGAACTCGACTATCTCGACGAAGGCACGTTGGCCGCGGCGCTCAGGAGCCGCGCGCCGTTCTGAGGGGCGACCGATGGTCAAGAAGGTCCTGGCCGACATCCACCGTTACTGGTTCGGCGAGCTGAAATCGCCGGCGGATACCGTCGCCGAAGGAAAACGCCAGATGTGGTTTCGCCGCTCCGCTGAGACCGACGCCCACATCCGTGACACCTTCGGCAAGTATCTCGCCGCCGCGGTCGCGACCGAGTGGGAGGTGGGCAACCTTTCCCGCGAGGAACAGGTCGCGCTGGTGCTCCTGTTCGATCAGTTTCCGCGCAACATCTTTCGCGACAGCGGCGAGGCCTACGCCCACGACGAGCGGGCACGGGCGATCGCCCGCCGGCTGATCGAGGCCGGCCTCGAACGCTTCCATCCCGAGGAGCGCCCGTTCGTCCTGATGCCGTTGATGCACAGCGAGGATCCGGCCGACCAGGACCGTTCGGTGCTGCTGTTCGCACTCGAGGCGGTCACCGCGGCCGACAGCAACCGTGAAGGCCGCCGCTCGTCCCTCGACTATGCCACCAGGCACCGCGATGTCATCCGCCGGTTCGGTCGCTTTCCTCATCGCAACGAGGAGCTTGGCCGCGCGTCCACCGCCGAGGAAACCGAATTCCTCAAAACCGGCCGCGGCTTCTAGCAGTGGCGGCGACGCTCAGGCGCCGCTGGCACGGCCGAACGGTAACTCCGCGGCCGCGCCGGCAGGGGTTTGATCCCGTTGCGGCGACGTTTGCACGGCCGTCTCGCCGGCGTCGTCGAATTCGACCGCTTCGATCTTCTGACCGCGGCCGCTGACCTTCTTGGTCGAGATCAGGATGTCCTCGATGTCCTTGTTGGCCTGGCCGAAGTGCATCTGCAGCTTGCGCACCCGCTCATCGAGACGGCCGACGTCCTCCATCATCCGGATGACCTCCTCGCGGATGACGTGAGCCTGCTCGCGCATGCGCTGGTCGCGCAACAGCGACAGCACGACCTGAATCGACAGCATCAGCAGTGACGGCGACACCACCACCACCCGCGCCCGGTGGGCCCGCTGCACCACGTCCTCGAAGTGCTCGTGGATGTCGGCGAAGATCGATTCCGACGGCACGAACATGAAGGCGGTGTCCTGAGTCTCGCCGGGCACGAGATAGCGCTCGGCGATGTCCTGGATGTGCTTGACGGTGTCGCGGCGGAACTGGGCCTCAGCGGCCTTGGCTTCCTCCGGCGTCGCCGCCGAGCGCATGGCGTTCCACGCTTCCAGCGGAAACTTGGCATCGACCACCAGACTGGGGCCACCATCCGGAAACAGGATCAGACAGTCCGGCCGCGTGCCGTTGCCGAGGGTTGCCTGGAACCGGTAGGCGCTCGTCGGCAAGGCGTCGCGAATGATCGCCTCCATGCGAGCCTGACCGAAGGCGCCGCGCGTCTGCTTGTCGGCCAAGATGTGTTGCAGCTCGACCACCTGGGTCGACAACGCCGTTATGGTCTGCTGCGCCTTGTCGATCACCGCTAGCCGCTCGCCAAGCTGGGCGAGGCTCTCGACGGTATTGCGCGTCGTCTCGTTCATCGATTGGCCGATGCGATGGCCGAAACCGTCCAGCCGCTCGCTGAGGCCGCGCACGTGACCGGTGATTTCGCCCTGGGCGCGGATGAGGGCGGCGAGGCGGGCGTCCATCTCGCCCGTGCCGGCCGCCTCGGCCTCCTCTGCCCGCCGCGCCGCCCGCCGCCAGGCGGCCACCGCCATGACCAGCAGAAGGAACAGCGCCAGAGCCGCGGCGGCGAATAGCACCTCACCACCGGTGAGGGTGTAGGCACCGAATCGGTAAACGTGGTCGACCATGGCGCCAGACTAGCCCGATTCG
The DNA here is from genome assembly GCA_964610725.1 of uncultured Bauldia sp. Lineage (GTDB taxonomy): Bacteria > Pseudomonadota > Alphaproteobacteria > Rhizobiales > Kaistiaceae > JBBDMC01. The sequence continues at coordinate 1,940 of CAZSWL010000208.1, read as the reverse complement.
CCGCCAATGGATCAAAACAGGAACAATTCGGCCGGCTAGCCAGCGTCGCCGCCGTCCCCGGGCGGCTTCTTATGTCGCGGCCGGCGCCGGTAGCCGGTCCTGCGCTCGACCAGGCGCGGGCGGTATTTGCCTTCGCCCAAGGCGCGGGCAAAGGGGTTGCGTCGTAATCGGCGGCCAAGCGGCCGCTTCGCTTTCCTCGCCATCGCCCACGTCCCGCCGTTGACCGGGCGGTTCCGGTTCCATATCTGAAGCCCGTGGCGAAACTCGATATCATCACCCTTCCCGATCGCAAGCTCCGCATGAAGAGCGCCCCCGTCGAGCGGATCGACGACGACGTGCGGCGTTTCCTCGATGCGATGCTGGAGACCATGTACGCTGCGCCCGGGATCGGGTTGGCCGGTGTTCAGGTGGGGACGCCACGCCGCATGGTGACCGTCGACGTCGCCCAGCGCGAGGACGAGAACGCCGAACCCAACCCGCTGTTCCTGATCAATCCCAAGGTCTTGTGGTCGTCGGACGAGCGCGCCACCGGCGAGGAGGGCTGCCTGTCGATTCCGGACTATTTCGCCGAGGTCGAACGTCCGGCGAGGGTGCGCGTCGCATACCTCGATCGCGACGGCAAACCGCAGGAGATCGACGCGAACGGCATCTTGGCGGTGGTCATCCAGCATGAGATCGATCACCTCAACGGCAAGCTGTTCATCGACTATCTGTCGAAACTGAAGCGTGACATGGTGATCAAGAAGTTCACCAAGCAGCAGCGGCTAGGTCCGAAGCCGGCAGTGCTTTAGCCGCGTCATGGTTTTGCGCGTCGTCTTTTTCGGCACCCCCGAGTTCGCCGTTCCCACCCTCACCGAAATCGTCGGCCAGAGCCATGAAGTCGCCGCGGTCTACACCCAGCCGCCGCGGAGCGCCGGCCGCGGCCTGGCCGGGCGTCGCTCGCCGGTTCACGAGACCGCTGCCCGCTTCGGCCTGTCGGTGGTGACGCCGGCGAGCCTGAAGGCGCAAGAGGAAGCGGCGAAATTGATCGCGCTCGCCCCCGACGTCGTCGTCGTCGTCGCCTACGGCCAGATTCTGCCGAAGTCCTTCCTCGCTGCGCCGCGTCAGGGCTGCCTCAACCTTCACGCCTCGCTGTTGCCGCGCTGGCGCGGTGCGGCGCCGATCGCCCGCGCGATCATGGCCGGCGACGACGAGACCGGCGTCGCGGTGATGCGCATGGAGGAAGGGCTCGACACCGGTCCGATCGCGATGACGGAGAGCGCCGCCATCGGCCCGGATGTCACGGCCGGGGAGATGTCACAAGAACTGGCGCCCCTCGGCGCCGATCTGATGGTGCGGGCGCTCGCGGCGCTCGAGCGTGGCGCGCTCACCTTCACGCCGCAGGCGCAAGACGGCGTCACCTATGCCCGCAAGATCGGCAAGGAGGAGACCCGCATCGACTGGTCGCGACCGGCACCCGACGTGCACAATCACATCCGCGGGCTTTCGCCCGAGCCAGGCGCGTGGTTCGAGGCCGACCTCGGCAAGGGACCGGAGCGGGTGAGGGCGCTCCGCTCCCATTTGGTCGCGGTTGGCCCCCCACCGCTGGCGCCTGGCTGGAGCCGGGAGACCGGGCCGCTTCCCGGAGGCCTTGTTGATGACCACTTCACCGTCGCCTGTGGTGAGGGCGCCGTGCGATTGGCCCGCGTCCAACGAGCCGGCAAAGTGCCCCTGACCGCGGCCGATTTCCTCCGTGGCCTTCACACGCCGCTGAGCCGGGTTGACTGATGCCCCGCTTCAAGCTGGTGATCGAATACGACGGCCGACCGTTCGTTGGCTGGCAGCGCCAGGAGAACGGTCGCTCGGTCCAGCAGGCCCTTGAGGAAGCGGTCGCCGGCTTCTCGGGCGAGACGGTCGTCGTCAAGGGCGCCGGCCGCACCGATTCCGGCGTCCACGCGCTG
>CAZSWL010000207.1:0-3744 GCA_964610725.1 uncultured Bauldia sp. | reverse complement strand
ACCTGCTCGCCGAAGAGGTCCGTCTCGCATTCCTCGCGGAAGCTCGTCTCGATGATCCCCGAGCGGCCGCCGCCGATCGCCGAGGCGTACGACAGGCAGAGATCGTGGGCGTTGCCCGAGGCATTCTGGGCGACCGCCATCAGGCACGGCACGCCGCCGCCCCGCTGGTATTCGCCGCGCACGGTGTGGCCCGGCCCCTTCGGCGCGATCATGATCACGTCGAGCGTCTTCTTCGGCTCGATCAGGTTGAAGTGGATGTTGAGCCCGTGGGCGAAGGCGATTGCCGCCCCGTCACGCAGGTTGGGGGCGATGTGGTCGCGGTAGATGTCGGCCTGCAGCTCATCCGGAGTCAGCATCATCACCAGGTCGGCCCATTTCGCCGCCTCCGCCACCGCCATCACCGTGAGGCCGGCCTTTTCGGCCTTGGCCGCCGACGCCGAACCCGGCCTCAGCCCGACCGCCAACTCCTTGACGCCGGAGTCCCTCAAATTGAGGGCATGAGCGTGCCCCTGGCTGCCGTAGCCGACGATCACGACCTTCTTGGCCTTGATGAGGTTGAGGTCGGCATCCCGATCATAGTAGACGCGCATCGCTGCCCCGCTGTCGCATGAGAATGGTCGTGGCCGCTAGCTTCTAAGGGCGGGCCGCCGGGCAGACAAGCCCGTCAGTCGCCCGGCCCTAGCCGAGCGCCGCCCAACCGAAATCGAGAAGCGGCCGTGCCCGCTTGGTGAAATCGACGATGGCGCCCGTCAACCCCGGCGAATGGAGGTCCCCCTCGCCGAGCGGCTCCTCGACGATCAACGACTTCAGCCGGATCGCCCCGTCGAGCGGCCCGCCTTTCAGCGCCTCGAAGCCGCGCGGCACGCGAGTGAGCTGGCTTTCGCGGTCGAGTTCAAGCCCGCGCTTCTTCAGCGCCGCGACGACCGCCGTGAACTTCCTGCCGCCGCCGGCGGCGATCGCTTTGCGCAGCCGGGCGAGATCGGCCGCCTCCGGCATGTGGAAGCCGGCCGCCGCAAAGCAGCCATCCGGACCGATGTGAAGGTATAACAGGCCGTTGTCCATCTTGCTGCCTGAGCGGGTCATCACCGCGCCACAGTGGGTCTTGTAAGGGCTCTTGTCCCTGGCGAAGCGCACGTCGCGGTGGATGCGGAAGATGGAGCGCTTGCCATCGGCCTTGAGCGGAATGCGCCGCCTGACGAAGGCGGCGGTGAGATCGTCGAGCAGCGCGATCATCGGCTCGACCACATCGCTCTGGTAAAGCGACTTGTTCTCGTCGAACCACGCCTTGTTTTGATGGAACTTGAGCGCGGTGAAAAAAGGAAGCGCGTCTTTGCCGAATCCCGCGAACGCCGCCATCGCCGCCCCGTCAATCCGACAGATACTCGTCGTTGATGATGTCCCGATAGCGCCCGCGCGACATGCGGGCGACGATGCGCAGCGACAGCGCCTCGATCAGACCGGGCATGGTCCTGTCGAGTCGCTCCAACGCCCGCCCCACCCGCGAGATCTCGCCGCCACCGCCGTTGGTCCGGTAGAACACGTCGAAGAAATAGATGTCCATCAGCGAGCTGCGCGTGTAGTCGATCTCCTCGCCGTAGCCGCCCGCCCACACCAGCCTGTTTCTGATCTCCTCGCCGCGAATCTTGGCCGGACGTAGCAGCTCGATGAGATTGACCGCCTCGCCGAACTTGCACGAGCCAAACAGGATGCCCTTCAGCGGCGACCGCCGGCGGTTGGCCTCGCAGAAGGTGTTTCTGAGGAACGTCGGCGAAAGGCCGGAGCCGTTGGGCGCCTCGATCTTGCCGAAGTCACCGTGGGCGGCAACGTAGAGATAGCCGATGTCGCCGCCGGCCATGATGAAACGCACCGCCTCGCGGAACGACTTGGAACCGACGAAGCGTTCGTAGGTGAACGCATCGGAGCGATCCCTGAGAGCGTACGAAAGGAATTCGAACAGCGGCCGCACCGTGTGGTGCCGCTCGTCGAACCAGCGCGTTTCGATAACCCCGAGACCGAGATGCCGCGTCGATGCCACAGACAGGAACCCTCCCCGCCCCGCATACTGCCATGAATCGCGGCGCGCAACGACTATCCATTGCGGCTTGCGCCAATTGACGCATCCTGGCCGTCAATTTAATGAAAACAATAAGATATTGAAATGACTTCAGAACGAAAATTAGGACCGAATCGGGCCGGTCGTTAGGGCTCGAAAAACACCGGAATGAGCGAGCCGGCGAGCGCCAGCGCCATCACCAGGTTGAACACCCGCACCTTCTCCGGATCGGTGACGAGCGTCTTGAGGCCGGTGCCGAAAAGCAGCCAGGTCCAACTCGACAGGGTGCCGAGGACGGCGAAGATGGCCGCGATCAACGCCACGTTGAGGGGAAACCGCGCCACCGCTGCATAGGCGGTGACCGCCCCGATCGCCATCACCCAGCCCTTGGGGTTCACCCACTGAAAGGCGGCCCCTTCCAGAAACGTCATCGGCCGCCCGCGCGTGCCGCCGGCTGTCGGCCCCGAGGTGGCGATACGCCAGGCGAGGTAGAGCAGGTAGGCCGCCCCGGCATACTTGAGCACGGCATAGATGGCCGGGTAGGCCGCGAACACAGCGCCGAGGCCGAGGCCGACCACCGCCACCAGGAAGCCGAAGCCGAGCGAGACGCCGAAGGCATGCGGCAGCGTGCGCGCGAAGCCGAAGTTCAGGCCGGACGTCATCAGCATGACGTTGTTGGGCCCCGGCGTGAACAGGGTCGCCACCGCGAACACGACCAGGGCGGCGATGAGTTGGTGGGACATGCCCGTTCCGCGGTCGCCGTGCTGCGATCAGACCGCCTTGGTGCCGCGGGCGATGGCGGCAATGCCGGTGCGGCACACCTCCACCAGGCCGAGCGGCGCCATGACGGCGACGAACTGCTCGATCTTGGAGGTCCGCCCCGTCACCTCGAAGACGAAATGGTTGACCGTGGCATCGATCACGACGGCACGAAAGGCATCGGCGAGGCGCAGCGCCTCGACCCGGCTCTCGCCGTGGCCGGCGACCTTGACCAGGGCAAGCTCGCGCTCGAGCGGCCGCCCGTCGGCGGTGAGGTCGGTGACGGTGTGGACCGGCACCATGCGGCCGAGCTGGTTCTTGATCTGCGCCAGCACCATCTGGGTGCCGGTGGTGACGATGGTGATACGCGACAGGTGCTTGGCGTGCTCGGTCTCCGACACGGTCAACGAATCGATGTTGTAGCCACGGCCCGAGAACAGCCCGATCACCCTGGCGAGCACGCCCGGTTCGTTGTCGACGATGACCGACAGCGTATGACTTTCGGTGCGGTCGTGGACCTCCTCGATGAAGTAGGCCGATGCAGGGGGCACCGCTGGCGCCCGCGGCTTGCGCACGCCGCTCCCCGATTTCGCTTTCACCGCTTTCGTCATCGCCTCACCCCGTCCCCTTGTTGCATCACTGTGCCCGTCGACACGAGGCTCGTCCGTCACACCAGCACCTTGCCCTCCTTGCCGATCGCCTTGCCCAGCGTCTCCGGCTTGACCGCGTCGCCGAGCAGCATCTCGTTGTGCGCCTTGCCCGACGGGATCATCGGGAAACAGTTGGCGAGTGCCGCCACCCGGCAATCGAAGATCACCGGCCGCTTGACCCTGATCATCTCGGCGATGGCGTCGTCGAGCTCGCCCGGCTTGGTGGCGCGGATGCCGACGCAGCCGTAGGCGTCCGCCAGTTTCACGAAGTCGGGCAGCGAC
>CAZSWL010000206.1:0-15601 GCA_964610725.1 uncultured Bauldia sp. | reverse complement strand
TCGAGCCCGGCCGGTCCGACGGGATGACTTCGCCGGTGATCTGGGTGGTCATCGAGGCGGCCTCGCGGATCATGTCGGCGGCGAGGCCGACGTTGAAGTGCGACCAGTGGGCGGGGCTGCCGGTCTCGGTGACGACGGCGGCGGCGAAATCGTCCGCCTTCGATTCCAGGAGGTCGGCGGCCTTCAGCAGCAACCTGCGACGTTCGCCGGGGGGTGTCTCCGACCACGTCGGAAAGGCGGCGGCGGCCGCATCGGCGGCCTGGAGGGCGTCCTCGACCGAAGCGGCGGCAGCGCGGGTGGCAACGTCGCCGGTGACCGGATCGATGCGATCGAAGGTGCCGGCGCCGCCGGCGGCGACTTCGCGGTCGGCAATGATCAGTGTGGTGTGGAACATGGTGGCGTCCTCGCCCGTGGTTTGGCCTTGACGGTATCGATGCCGATGCGCCCGTCAGCACAAGCGCGTTGGCCCGTGCGGCAGCGCTTGGCGACGGCGGACCGGCGCGGCGCGAGCGGATCTCATTTCCGCCGCCAGACGATCCTCCCTCGTTGCCCGGTTGATCGCCGCCAAGAATTGTTCGAATATCGAACTGTCGTTCGTTATGCGACCATCTTCAATGAGGCAACCTGGAGTGTCAACGGTCAGCCACACCCATCTCTATGCGAACACGCGCCATGGGCGCCATCTCGACAGAGAATTCATGTTGACGCTTGCCAAGGGGCTGGCGGTTCTCGGCTCGTTCGGTGCCCGCCACGCAACCATGACGCTGTCGGAGGCGGCGGCGGCGACCGGCCTGTCGCGGGCGGCGGCGCGGCGCGTGCTCCGAACCCTGGCCGAACTCGGCTACGTCACCCAGAGCGGGCGTACATTCTCGCTGGCGCCGCGCATCCTTGAGCTCGGCTTCGCTTACCTGTCGACCCAGTCGTGGATCGACCGGGCGGAGCCGCTGATGAAAGAGCTCAGCCACGCTCTGCGCGAGTCATGCTCGGCGGCGATCCTGCAGGGTAGCGAGATCGTTTACGTTGCACGCATGCCGGCGCCGCACCGGCTGATGGCGACGACGATCGCCATCGGCACGCGGCTGCCGGCGTTCCACACCTCGCTCGGCCGCATCCAACTCGGCTTTCTCGACGGGGTCGATCTCAGGCAGCGGCTGGCCGCGGCTGCCATCGTCGCCTACACGCCACGGACGTTGACCGAGCCCGCCGCGCTCATCGCCCGCATCGCAAGCGACCACGGCCAGGGCTACTCGATCGTCGACGAGGAGCTGGAGAAGGGCCTGCGTTCGCTCGCGGTTCCGATCGTCACCCGTGCCGGCGTCAATGTCGGCGCCATCAACCTGTCGGCGCATTCCAGCCGGGCGAGCCGCAACGAACTGCGCGAGCAGTTCCTGCCGCGACTGCGAGCGGTCGCGCGCGAGATCTCCAGCGCATTGGTGTGAGCGGCAGCCGCAATGCGGCCTGCGACACCATGGTGCAAGGGACTCCGCGGCAGACCATGCTGTCGCCACCTTCACGGTGCTATTGTCGCCGCAACGTTGGGGTCGCATCGTGTTCGGGCAGGTCTTCGATATCGCCATCATCGGCGGGGGCATCACCGGCACCGCCATTGCCCGTGACGCGGCCGGGCGCGGTCTGACGGCCTATCTCTGCGAGCAGGGCGATCTCGCTGCCGGGTCGTCGTCGGCGACGACCAAGCTGGTGCATGGCGCTCTCGACCACCTCGCCGGCTTCAAATTCGGTGCCCTGCGCGAGGCGCTGATCGAACGGGAAATCCTCGCCAGGGCGGCGCCGCATCTGGTGCGGCCGTTCCGGCTGGTGCTGCCGCATCACGGTCGGCAATGGCCGCGTTGGGCGCTCGGCCTCGGCCTGTTCGCCGCCGACCATATCGGGCGCAGCAGTCTGCCGGCCAGCCGCCGTATCGCACTTGACGGCGAAGAGAGCGACAACGCACTGATGGCCCATTTCGATGTCGCCTTCGCCTATTCGGATTGTCTGGCCGACGATGCCCGTCTGGTCATCCTCAACGCGATCGACGCCCACACCCGCGGCGCCAGCATCAACCCGCGCGTGCGCTGCGTGGTGGCGGAGCGTGATGGCGGGCGCTGGCGGCTGTCGCTCGAATCGGGGCTGACCGGCGAACGCTACACGGTGATCAGCGAGATTCTGGTCAATGCCGCCGGCGCGTCGGCGGGCGCGGTGCTCGATCACGTGATCCACACGGAGCGGCGGATACCGGTGCGCCTGACCAAGCACAGTCACATCGTCGCACGGCGGCGGGCCGGCGAGGGCGGCGCGTATGCCTTGCCCAACGCCGACGGGCGCATCGTGTACGCGCTGCCCTACGAGCGCGGCTTCACCCTGATCGGGCCGGCGGTCAACCACTATGAGGGCGATCCCGGTGCGGCCCGAGTGGAGCCGCGCGAGGTTGCCTATCTTCTCGACGTCGCCGGCCAGTATCTGGAATTGCCCCCGGACGTGGCCGACATCGTCTGGCAGTTCGCCGCGGTCAGGGCGGTGCCGGAACACGACCATGGTGGCGAGTACGCCATCGTCGCCGATACGCCGGCCCATCTGGCGCCGCTCATCTCGGTGTTCGGCGGCACGCTCACCACCCACCGGCGGGTGGCGGAGCGCGTGCTCGATCGCATCGGCCGGTTGCGGCCGGTGGGAGCGGCATGGACGGCCACGGCTCAGTTGCCAGGGGGTAATTTGCCGAGCGATGGCGTCGGCGGACTGGCGCGGGCGCTGCGCCGCGCCTATCCCTTTATCGGCGAGGCTCTTGCCGGCAGACTTGCCGCCGCCTACGGAACGCGGGCCCACGCCATTCTCTCCGGCACCCGTGCCATCGCCGATCTTGGCGTTGGGTTCGGTGGCGACCTTACCGCGGCGGAGGTCCGCTTCCTCAAGAACGAAGAGTGGGCGACGACGGCGACCGACGTGCTGTGGCGCCGCTCGAAGCTCGGGCTGACGCTGCCGGCGGGCGAGGTCGCAGCGCTCGAGCGTTGGATGGCGGCCGGTCTGCAGCGTGCGCCGGCCGTGGCGTGACCGGATAATGCCTTTTCGTCGTCGAAATCGCGTGCTAGGCACGGCCCGCCGTCGCAGATGAAGCTCGATCGCATGCCCATCAGCCGAATCCCGGGGCGCCGTCGGCGCTCAGTCTGTCGTGGTGTCCTCGCGAGCGTGGCGATGGCGGGAACAGCGACGCTGGTGGCCGCCGGGGCGCCGGCTCATGCCGACAAGATTGCCAACCCGGTGGCGGTGTTCGCCGGACTCGACAAGATCACCGGCCGTATCATCTCGTTCGACGTTTACATGAACGAGACCGTCCAGTTCGGCGCCCTGCAGGTGACGCCGCGCGTCTGCTACACGCGTCCCCCCACCGAAGAGCCGCGCACCGACGCCTTCGTTCAGGTCGACGAGATCACCCTCGACCGCAAGGTCCAGCGCATCTTCAGCGGCTGGATGTTCGCGGCGAGCCCCGGCCTCAACGCCGTCGATCACCCCGTTTATGACGTGTGGCTGACCGACTGCAAGACGTCCTCGCCAGTGCCGCCGCCCGCCAAGCGGTAGAAATCGGCTTCGGTAGCAACCGCGTCGTCGAGCAGGCGCTGATAAGTACGCTTGTCGATGTCGATGGCGCCGAACTGCTTCAGGTGCTGCGTGGTGAACTGGGCGTCGAGCAGGCGGAAGCCGCCGACCTGCAGCCGCGCGACCAGATGAACGAGGGCGACCTTGGAGGCGTCACGCTGGCGCGAGAACATGCTCTCGCCGAAGAAGGCGGCGCCCAGGCGGACGCCGTAGAGTCCGCCAACTATCTGCCCGTCGTGCCAGGCCTCGACGGTGTGGCAATGGCCGAGGGCAAAGAGCTCGCCGTAAAGACGCTTGATGCGGGCGTTGATCCAGGTTTTCGGCCGATTGGGCACGTTGCCGGCGCAGCCGTCGATGACGGCATCGAAGTCGTGGTCGACGCGAACGGTGAAGCGGTCGGCGGCTACCGTGCGCGCGAGACGGCGCGGCACGTGAAAGCGGTCGAGGGGGATCACGCCGCGTGCCTCAGGCTCGATCCAGTAGAGGCCGGGATCGTCCGCCGACTCGGCCATGGGGAATATGCCGACCGCATAGGCCTTGAGCAGCACCTGCGGCGTGATTTCCATGAGGATGTCGTCGCGCGCGACCATTTCCTCTCTCAAGCGCTGGCCAGTCGCTTCTCCAGCCAGTGGATGTCGTAATTGCCGGCAACGATATCAGGATCTTTGACCAAATCACGGAAGAGCGGGATGGTCGAGCGGATGCCGTCGATGACGAATTCGTCGAGCGCGCGGGCGAGGCGCATCAGGCACTGGTGGCGCGTGCGCGCACGGACGATCAGCTTGCCGATCAGGCTGTCGTAGTAAGGCGGGATCGTGTAGCCCTGATAGACGCTCGAATCGACGCGCACGCCGAGCCCGCCGGGCGGGTGATAGTAGGTGATCCTGCCGGGCGAGGGGACGAATGTCTTGGGGTCCTCGGCGTTGATGCGGCATTCGATGGCGTGACCGTCGAACGTCACGTCCGTCTGGGCGAACGACAGACCGAGGCCGGAGGCGACACGGATTTGCTCGTTGACAAGGTCGATGTCGGTGACCGCCTCGGTCACCGGATGCTCGACCTGCAGGCGCGTATTCATCTCGATGAAATAGAACTCGCCGTCCTGGTAGAGAAACTCGACGGTGCCGGTGCTGGCGTATTTGAGCTCAGCCATCGCTGCGGCGACCATGCCGCCGACGCGTGCCCGTACCTCGGGGGTGATCGCCGGCGACGGCGACTCCTCGAGAACCTTCTGATGACGGCGCTGCAGCGAGCAGTCGCGCTCGCCGAGATGGACGACAGTGCCGCAGCCGTCGCCGATGACCTGGATCTCGATGTGACGTGGCCGGGTCAGGCACTTCTCGATGTAGAGGGCGTCATCACCGAAGGCCGCCGCCGCCTCGCTGCGGGCGGTGGCCAGCGCCGCGGGCAGCTCGTCGCGGTCGCGCACGAGTTTCATGCCGCGGCCGCCACCGCCGGCTACCGCCTTGATCAGAACCGGATAGCCGATCTCGTCGCTGATGCGGTGCGCGGCAGCGATGTCAGTGACGGGGTCGTCGGAGCCGGGAACAACCGGGATGCCGAGCCGGCGGGCGGTGCGCTTGGCCTCGACCTTGTCGCCCATGGCGCGGATGTGCTCGGGGCTGGGGCCGATGAAGACGATCCGGTGGGCGGCCAGAATTTCGGCGAAACGGGCGTTTTCGGCGAGGAAGCCGTAACCCGGGTGGACCGCGTCGGCTCCGGTGATCTCGCAGGCGGCAAGGAGCTGGGGGATGTTCAGGTACGAGGCGCGCGCCGACGGCGGCCCGATACAGACGCTTTCGTCGGCGAGGCGCACGTGCATGGCGTCGGCGTCGGCGGTGGAGTGGACGGCGACCGTGGCGATGCCGAGCTCCTTGCAGGCGCGCAGTACGCGCAGCGCGATTTCACCACGGTTGGCGATGAGAATCTTGCCGAACAGACGAGGCGGCGCGGTCATTCCAGGACCAACAGCGGCTCGCCATATTCAACCGGCTGACCATCCTCGCATAGAATGCGGACGACCTTGCCGGCGCGAGGGGCCGGGATTTGGTTCATCGTCTTCATTGCCTCGATGATGAGCAGCGTGTCACCCTCAGCGACCTCGTCGCCGACGGAGACGAACGGCGCGGCGCCCGGCTCGGGCGAGCGGTAGGCGGTGCCGACCATCGGCGAGAGCACCGCGCCGGAACGAGCCAGCGCCTCGGCTGGCTCCTCGCCCGGCTCGTCGGCTGCCGCCTCCGGTGCCGGCGCGGTTGGCGCGGCCACGGCCGTCGTCGCCATCGGTGCGGCGCTGCGGACAACGCGGATGCGGGCGCCGTCGCGTTCGATCTCGATCTCGGTCAGGCCGGTCGCGGTCAACAGCTCGGCGAGCTGACGGATCAGCTCCTGATCAACGATCGATTTGCGGCCCGTCATGGCGCCCTCTGCGGCGATCGCGCCGCCTTGCCGGAGGTGAGGACCGCCGCCAGCGCTTCCAGCGCCAGCACATAGCCGTGCGGGCCGAGGCCGCAGATGACGCCGACGGCGACCGGCGACACGAACGAATGATGGCGGGCGGACTCGCGGGCAAAGATGTTGGACAGATGGACCTCGATGACCGGCAGGCCGATGGCGCGGATGGTGTCGGCGAGGGCGAGCGAGGTGTGCGTGTAGGCGCCGGGGTTGATGACGACGCCCTTCGCCGCGCCCCCGGCTTCCTGCAGCCAGTCGACCAGCACACCTTCCTGATTGGTCTGGCGGAAGTCGATGGCGAGGCCGAGCCGTGCGCCGGCGTCACGACACAGGCGTTCCACCTCGGCAAGGCTCGCCTTGCCGTAAACGGCCGGTTCGCGAACGCCGAGCAGGTTCAGGTTGGGGCCGTTGAGGACGAAGACGGGGACCACCATCAGCGCGATGTACCAGCCGAATCGGCAGCCGCAAAGGGGGCCGCGCCTGAAGTGACGCCGGTTATAGGGGGTCGGCGCGGAGAGGAAAAGGGCCGCGGCGGTGCCGGCGGTCGCATGTGGGCGGCGGCGCGCTCAACAATTGGCGCTGGCGCAGCCCCGCGCGTCCTCGATCTTGGTCTTGAGGGCGTCGTAGCCGATCGCCCCGACGATGACCTCCTTGCTGGTGACGTAGGAGGGTGTGCCGGTGAGGTCGAGGACGCCGGCAAGGTCGTAGGACGCCTGGATCCGGGCCTTGACCTTGTCGCTATCGAGCAAGGGGCGAAGCTCGTCGGGGTTGAGCCCGAGCTCACCGGCGACGGCGAGGGCGCGGTCGCCGTCGACCTGGCCCTTCTCGGCGATCAGGGCGTCGTGAAAGGCGGCGTATTTGTCGGGGTGGGTCATGAGCACGGCGACGCTGACGCGGGCGGCCTGGACCGAACCATTGCCAAGCACCGGGAACTCCTTGAGAACGACCCGCAGCTTGGGATCTTTGGCAATCAGCTCCTTCATGTCGGCCTGGGCGCGGCGGCAATAAGTGCAGTTGTAATCGAAGAATTCGACCAGCGTCACGTCGCCGTCGGGATTGCCGAGGACGCCGTCGTCGGGATCCTGGAAAATCTTGGCGCTGTTGTCGCTGATCGCCTTGGCCTGGGCCTGTTGGGCGGCTTCGTCGGCACGCCGCTGCAGCTCGTTGATCGCGTCGCGGACAATCTCAGGATTGGCGATCAGATAGTTGCGGATGATCGCCTCGACCTCCGACCGCTGGCCGTCGCTGAGTTCGGCGACGTTGACCGGGGTGGCGGAGGCGGGCGGCTTTTGCGCCTCGAAGGCGTCCTTGATCATCGCCGCGACGGTGGTGCGCTGGCCGTCGTCGAGACCGGCGGTGCGCACGCCGACGGCGTAGCCGGCCGCCGCCGTGGCAACGGCGGCGACGACGGCGAAGGCGACGGCTGGTCGGTTCATGGATGGGGTTCCCTCGTCGCTGCCGGTGTCACTGCAGCTTGGGCGGCTTATACGATACGATATCGTCGGCGCGAAGCCAGGCGGGCGACCCGGTCTTCAGAGCTGCTCGCGCGCGGCTGGCCTGCATCTGGGCATCCTTGATATGACCATCGGCGAACAGCCCTTCGGCCGTGGTTAACCTCGCCATGGCGATGTTACCGGTCATATCATAAGCACGTGCTAACGCGCGAAAGCCGGCACTGGCGTCGGGGTCGTCTCGGACGGCCGGGGAGAGCACTGAAATCGCCTCCTCGGCCAGCGTCTTGCTGCCGACGGCGACAAGGGCCTGACCCAGCAGCACCTTGATCAGGTCGGCGTGGGGAGCCAGCGAGACCGCCTTGCGCAGCGGGGCGAGCGCGGCCCTCGGGTTGCCGGTCTCGAGCAACTCCTGCCCCTTCAGCTCCCAGAAGTAGGGGTCACCCGGATCGCTGGCAATCAGGTCGTCGATATCCGTCAGCGCCGCTTTGAGAGCACCGAAGCGGTACGTGGATATGGCGCGGGCGTAGCGGGCAGGCAGGCTGTGGTCGCTGAGCGGATAGCGTGTCACGACCCGCCCCGCGGGCCAGGTGAATCCGATCAGCTTGGCCCGCACCAGATCCTGGCGAAGGACGAGGTCGGGCGGGTCGGGCCGGCTCAAATACTTGCTGGCGCGGACCAGGTGCTCGACGGCAGCGATGCGCTCGGGCGGCAAGGGGTGACTTTGCAGATAGGGATCGGCCTCCCGCGCGGCGAACAGATCTTGGTTGGCAAGCCGCTGCAGCGTGGCGAGGAAGCCGGCGCCGGACTGGCCGGTGGCGTTGAGGTAGTCGACAGCGGCACGGTCGGCGGCGGCTTCCTGGGCGCGGCGATAAGCGAGCAGACTGCGCTGGGCGATGCCGGGAACGCCCGACATGAGGGCGCCACCGGCCTGGGCGGCGCCCGGCGCGTTGGCCAGCGACCCGGCGACGGCGGCGCCCATGCCGAGCAGCGAGGCGATCAATGCCGCGGTCTTGGTCTGGTCAATCTGCTGGCGCAGGCCGGCCATGTCGTTGTGCGCGAGGTGGCCGGTCTCGTGGGCGAGGACCCCGATCAATTGACCGGGCGTCTCGGAGTCGATGATCGCGCCCGTGTTGACGAATATCTGGGTGCTGCTGGCGACGAAAGCATTGAATTCGTCGGAGACGATGAGGAAGGTGCGAATGTGGGTCGAGTGGATGCCGGCCACCTTGAAGATCGGTCGCAGGTAGTCCTGGAGGAGCGCCTCGGTCTCGGCATCGCGCACGATGGCTTTTCCCGTTTGTGCCAGTGCGGGCGAAGGCGGCAAAACGGTGACGAGCGCGAACAGCGTGACGAGCGCCGCGACGGGGGCTTTGCAAGCCGGCCGCAGCCTGCTACGGACCGCCATCTGTCGCATCGCTCGCTCCAACTCCATGCTGCGGTCCAGTTCAGGGTGCCGGCAACAGGTTAGGAACCGGGAGCCGGCCGGTCAACGCGCGGCCGCGCTGAGCGCCGCAATGGCGCCGGATTGGGGCAACAGCAAGACTGATCGCGGTGGAGGTTAGTGATGTCAGGCAAACCACCCGCACCGTCGCGACGCAGCGCCGTGCCGCCGTTCATCGTCATGGACGTCATGCGCGCGGCAATCGACCGCGAACACGCCGGTGAACGGGTCATCCACATGGAGGTCGGTCAGCCGTTCGCGCCGACGCCGAAAGCGGTGGCGGCGGCGGCGCACGCCGCGCTTGCCGATGGCCGCATCGGCTATACGGAAGCGCTCGGGCTGCGGCGGCTGAGGGCACGCATCGCCAGGCACTACGGCGAGGCCTACGGCGTCGATGTGCCGGCCGAACGGGTGGCGGTGACCACCGGTTCGTCGGGCGCGTTCAATCTCGCTTTCCTCGCCGCCTTCGATCGCGGCGCCCGCATCGCGCTGCCGGTGCCCGGCTACCCCGCCTATCGCAATCTGATGAGCGCGCTCGGGCTGGAGGCGGTCGAGATCGAGCTCACCGCCGACACCCGCTATGCGCTCACGCCGGCGATGCTCGAGCGCGCCCATGCCGAAAAGCCGCTCGACGGCGTCCTCGTCGCGAGCCCCGCCAATCCCAGCGGCACGGTCATGGACCCGCCGGCACTCGCCGCGTTGATAGAGGCCGCTGCCGCGCTCGGCATCGTGTTCATCTCCGACGAGATCTACCATCGTCTGGTCTACACCGGTACCGCCGCCAGCGCGCTCGAGTTCAGCGACAACGCCATCGTGGTCAATTCGTTCTCGAAGTACTACTGCATGACGGGCTGGCGGATCGGCTGGATGGTACTGCCCGAGACGCTGGTCAGGCCGGTCGAACGGATTTGCCAGAACCTTTACATTTCCGCCCCGGACATCTCGCAAAAGGCGGCGGTCGCCGCCTTCGACGCGAGCGAGGAACTAGAGGGGGTCAAGGCGGGTTATGCGGCCAACCGCAAGCTGTTGCTGGAGCGATTGCCGGCGATGGGGTTCGAGGGGCATCTTCCGGTCGATGGCGCGTTCTACCTGTACGCGCCGGTCCGCCGTTTCTCCAACAATTCGGCGGAGTTCTGCCGCCGTATGCTGGCGGAGGCGGGGGTGGCGGCGACGCCCGGTGCCGATTTCGACCGGTCCAACGGACACGGCTACCTGCGCTTCTGCTTCGCCGGCAGCGAGGCGGACATGGCCGAGGCGATGGCTCGCATCGATGCCTGGCTGAAGCACGAGGGCGCTGCGATGGCGCGGACAGGCGGTGGAGGGCAGATACGATGAACGAGACGGCTTCGTGACCCCGGAGATGGTCAAGGCGTTCGCCGCACTGGAGGACCGGCGCGTGGCGATCGCGGCGGTGCCGATGCGCAAGCGATTCGAGGACGATCCGGCGCGTTTCGAGAAATTCTCATTGTCGCTCGGCCACCTGACGCTCGACTACGCGAAGAACCTCATCGACGAGGAGGTCATGCGGCTGCTGATCGAACTCGCGGAGGCAGCGGGGGTGGAGGAGCGCCGTACCGCCATGTTCGCCGGCGAGGCGATCAACGTCACCGAGAACCGGCCGGCACTGCACGTGGCCCTGCGCGCCGCCCCGGACGCCGTCTACCGGGTGGCAGGCGAGAACGTCGTTCCCGAGGTCCAGGCGGTGCTGCGGCGGATGAGCGAGTTTGCCGAGGGAGTGCGCGCGGGGACGATTGCCGGCGTGGGTGGGCCGTTCACCGACGTGGTCAACATCGGCATCGGCGGCTCCGACCTCGGCCCGGCCATGGCGACGCGGGCGCTTGCCCGTTATCACGACGGACCGCGCGCCCATTTCGTCTCCAACGTCGACGGCGTCCACATTCGCGAGACGCTGGCGCGGCTCGATCCGGGGCGCACGCTGATCCTGGTGTCGTCCAAGACCTTCACCACGACCGAGACGATGACCAACGCTGCCAGTGCGCGGGAGTGGATCGCGGAGGGGATCGGCGCCGACAAGGTGGTCGCCCATTTCGCTGCGATCTCGACGGCACTCGACAGAGTCGCCGAATTCGGCATCCGGCCGGAGCGCACCTTCGGCTTCTGGGACTGGGTGGGCGGCCGCTACTCGGTGTGGTCGGCGATCGGCCTCTCGCTGATGATGGCTATCGGCCTCGACAACTTCCGCCAGTTTCTGGAAGGCGGCCGGGTGATGGACGACCACTTCCGCGTGGCGCCGCTCAGGGCCAACATGCCGGTGATCCTGGCGATGGTCGGAGTGTGGCACCGCAACGTCATGGGCTACCCGATCTATGCGGTGCTGCCCTACGACCAGCGACTCGAACGGCTGCCGGCCTATCTGCAGCAGCTCGACATGGAATCGAACGGCAAGCGGGTCCACGCCCTCGGCAATTCGGTGCGGGGAGCGACCGGCCCGATCGTCTTCGGCGAACCCGGCACCAACGGTCAGCACGCGTTCTACCAGCTGCTCCACCAGGGCACCGACGTGGTGCCGTGCGATTTCCTGATGGCGGCGCGCGGCGATGACGCGGGCGCCGACGACGAGCATCACCACATGCTGTTGCTCGCCAACTGCCTGGCCCAGAGCGAGGCGCTGATGCGCGGCAAGACGCTTGCCGAGGTCCGCGACGAGCTGGCGGCGGCCGGCATGGCGGCGGCGGAGATCAACCGGCTGGCCCCCCACAAGGTCTGTCCCGGCAGTCGGCCATCGAACACGCTTCTCTACCGGCGGCTCGATCCCCACACGCTGGGCATGATCGTAGCCCTGTACGAGCACAAGATCTTCGTGCAGGGGACGATCTGGGGAATTGACTCGTTCGATCAGTGGGGGGTGGAACTCGGCAAGACGCTCGCCAGGGAGCTGATGCCCATGGTCGAGGGAGACCAGTCGCGGGCCGAGCGCGACAGCTCCACCGCCGGGCTGATTGCGGCGATCAAGACTCTGCGCGGGGTGTGATGGACGCGCCCGCTCCCCCAAAATTCGGCATGGGCGCGCCGGTCCGTCGTCTCGAAGACACCGCTCTCGTCACCGGTCGCGGCCGGTTCACCGATGATGTGGCGCCGGACGGGGCGTTACGCGCCGTGGTGCTGCGCTCAGCGATGGCGCATGCCCGCATCAGCGTCGGCGGGCTTGCCGCGGCGCGGAAGATGCCCGGCATTCACTTGATCATGACCGCCGCCGACCTCGTCGGGGTCGGCGGGCTGCCGTGCGAGGCCAGGATCTACAGGGGCGGTCGTCGCGCCAAACCTCCTCACAGGCCGCTGCTATGCGGCGAGGTGGTGCGTCACGTAGGCGATCCGATCGCCTTCGTGGTCGCCGATGACGTGGATCGCGCCCGCGATGCGGCAGAGGCGATCGCCGTCGACTACGAGCCCCTCGCCGTCGTGGCCGACATGCGGGAGGCCGTCGGCGAGGACGCGCCGCTGGTGTGGCCGGAACTCGAAAGCAATGTTGCCTTTGAAATCTCCCGCGGAAAGGAGGAGGCGACGGCAGCCGCGTTTGCGCGGGCGGCGCGCGTTTCGCGCGTCGAGGTGATCAACAACCGGGTGGTGACCAACTACATGGAGCCGCGCGGCATCATCGCCCAGTACGACCGGCAGTCGCAGCGCTTCACCCTTACCCTCGGCTGCCAGGGTGTCCACGGCATGCGTGAGACGATCGCCCGCATCATCAAGGTGGTGGAGGATCGCATCCGCGTGATCACGCCCGATGTCGGCGGCGGCTTTGGCACCAAGGCGTTCGTCTACCACGAGTATCCGCTGGCGGCGCTGGCGGCGCAAAAACTCGGTCGCCCGGTCAAATGGATCGGCGAGCGCGGCGAGCACTTCCTGGTCGACAGCCAGGGGCGCGACAACATCTCCGTCGCCGAGATGGCGATGGACGAGAACGGCC
Source organism: uncultured Bauldia sp. (assembly GCA_964610725.1). Lineage (GTDB taxonomy): Bacteria > Pseudomonadota > Alphaproteobacteria > Rhizobiales > Kaistiaceae > JBBDMC01. The sequence continues at coordinate 2,739 of CAZSWL010000206.1, read as the reverse complement.
GATTCCTCGCCATGCGCATCGACGTCCTCGCCAACATGGGGGCCTACCTGTCGCAGTACGCACCTTGGATTCCGCAGGGGGCGCTGACCATGATGACCGGCGTCTACGACATCGCGTGCGCCTATGCGCGGTGCCGCGGCATCTACACCAACACCGTGCCGGTCGACGCCTACCGCGGCGCCGGGCGGCCGGAAGCCGCCTATCTGGTCGAGCGGCTGGTCGAGGTGTGCGGACGCGACAGCGGCCTCGGGCCGATCGAGATCCGCAAGCGCAACTTCATCGCGCCGTCGCACATGCCTTATGAGACCCCGGGCGGGCGCATTTACGATACCGGCGAGTTCGCCGGTCACCTCGACCGGGCGCTCGAATTGGCCGACCACAAGGGCTTCGCAGCGCGTGCCGCGGCGGCAACGCGCGAGGCGGGACGGGCGCGCGGCTTCGGTATCGCCACCTACATCGAAGCCTGCGCCTTCCCCGACAGCGAGGGGGCGACCGTCACCCTCGACGACGACGGCGGCGTCACCCTGCTCATCGGCACCCAGAGCAGCGGCCAGGGCCACGCCACCGCCTACGCCCAGTTCGTTGCCGGCCACCTCGGCGTCGACTACGACAAGATCAGGGTGATCCAGGGCGACAGCGACCGGGTGCGTGAGGGCGGCGGCACCGGCGGCTCGCGCTCGATTCCGCTCGGGGTCGTTTCGGTCGACCGGGCGGCGACGAAACTCGCCGATCAGTTGAAGGCGGCGGCGACCGCTCGGTTGGAGGCCGACGCCGGCGAGCTCACCTTCGCCGACGGGGCGATCCGGGTGGCCGGCTCCAACCGCGGGGTTACGCTTGCCGAACTCGCCCGCTCGGTCGACGACAGGGCGGTGCTCACCGCCTACGACGACAGCTACGAGGCGCCGGAGCCGACCTATCCCAACGGCACCCATATCGCCGAGGTGGAGGCTGATCCCGACACCGGCGCCGTCGCCATCGTCGGTTACTGGATCGTCGACGATTTCGGCGCCACGGTGAATCCGATGCTGCTCGAGGGCCAGGTGCACGGCGGCGCCACCCAGGGGATCGGTCAGGCTCTCTACGAGCACACCCGCTACGACGGCGATGGTCAGCTCATCACCGCCTCGCTGCTCGACTATTGCCTGCCGCGTGCCGAGGGAACCCCGGCCTTCGTGTTCGAAACCCGCAACGTGCCGACGACGGTCAACCCGTTCGGCATCAAGGGGGCGGGGGAGGCGGGTGCCGTCGGCTCGTGTCCGGCGGTGATGAACGCGATCGTCGACGCGCTCGCCCGCGGCTGGGGTGTCACCCATATCGACATGCCGGCGACGCCGGAACGGGTGTGGCGGGCGATCCGGTCCGCGCGTGGATAAAAAGAAGGCCGGCGCGCCACGCATGGCAGCGCCGCGCCAGCCGGCTTGCCCGGCGCCAGCCGCTGTGGTCGGGTGCCTATCCCCATGGACGCCTCCCTTGTTGTGCGGCACCAGACGCGGCCGATCCTCGGCATCGCGCTGAAAGTCGGCTCGACCGTCGCCTTCACCGGCATGGCGACGCTGATCAAGCTGCTCAGCGATCGCTATCCGATCGGCGAGCTGACCTTCAGCCGCAGCGCCTTCGCCCTGATCCCGGTGCTGATCTGGGCCGGGTCGCGAGGCCGGCTGCCGGGCGCCTTCCACACCAGCCGCATCGGCGGCCACCTGGTGCGGTCGCTGACCGGCGTCATCGCCATGTTCTGCGGCTTCACAGCGCTGTCGCTGTTGCCGATCGTCGATGCGATCGCCATCGGCTACGCCGCGCCGCTGATGACGGTGGTGTTCGCCGTGTTCCTGCTCGGCGAGACGGTGCGGATCTACCGGTGGTCGGCGGTGGTGGTCGGCTTCGTCGGCGTGCTGGTCATCCTGTCGGACTACGTCGGTCCCGAGGCGGCCGGCCACCAGCGCAGCATCCTCGGTGCGCTGGTGGCGGTTGCCGGTGCCGTGACCGCGGCGTTCGCCGCAACCCAGGTGCGCATCCTCACCCGCTACGAGGGGGCCGCCACCATCGTCATCTATTTCTCGATCATCGCCGCGCTCGCCTCGCTCGCCTCGCTGCCGTTCGGCTGGGTGGTGCCCGGCGCTGGCGATGCCGCGTTCATGGTGCTTGCCGGCATCTTCGGCGGCATCGGCCAGGTGCTGCTGACCCAGAGCTTCCGCTTCGGCGAAGCCTCGACCATCGCGCCGTTCGACTACACCTCGATCATCTGGACGATGGTGGTCAGCCTCACCGTGTTCGGCACCTGGCCGAACCGTATCGTCCTCATCGGCACGGCGATCGTCGTCGCCGCCGGCCTTTTCGTCATCTGGCGCGAGCACCGGCTGGGCATCGAGCGCACGCGCTCGAAGCGGGCGCAGACGCCGACCGCGCCGGTGACGTGAGCGTTGCGTGCGGAAACGACGGACCCCTCTCCCGCGAGGGGAGAGGTGCTGCGGCGCCTGCCTGGCGGGGCTACGCCTTGTACTTCACCACCTTCTGGGTTTGCTCGCCGAGGCCGACAATGCCGAGGCGGACGACCTCGCCGCCCTTCAGGTACCTAGGCGGCTTCATGCCCATGCCGACGCCGGGCGGCGTGCCGGTGGTGATGACGTCGCCCGCTTCGAGCGCCATGAAGCGGCTGAGATAGCTGACCAGAAAGCCGGGGCCGAAGATCATCGTGCGGGTGTTGCCGGTCTGCATGCGCTTGCCGTCGACATCGAGGAACAT
>CAZSWL010000205.1:0-2852 GCA_964610725.1 uncultured Bauldia sp. | reverse complement strand
GACGTGGCGGCGATGTTGACCGGCTCGCTCGGCATGCTGCCGTCGGCTTCGCTCGGCGCCGTCGACGCCAAGACCGGGCGGCGCAAGGCCCTCTACGAGCCGGTGCACGGCTCCGCCCCCGACATCGCCGGCAAGGGCATCGCCAACCCGATCGCCATGATCGCGAGCTTCGCCATGGCGCTGCGCTATTCATTTGCCCTGGGCGAGGCAGCCGACCGCCTCGACCGCGCCATCGCGTCCGTCCTCGCCCGCGGTGTGAGGACCGCCGACATCTGGGGCCCCGGCACCGACAAGGTCGGCACCGCGGCAATGGGCGCGGCGATCGTCGCCGAACTGGCGACGGCCTGATCTCAGCCGCCGGCGAGACCGGGGATCGGCAGCCCGAAGGTCTGCAGGATGAGAACGAGGTTGAGGCAGAGCACCACCGCGGCGCCGGCGACGGCCGCCACGTTGGTCGGGCGCCGGTTGGTGAACTCGCCCATGATGTCGCCGCGCGCGGTGAACAGCACCAGCGCGATCATCGGCACCGGCAGCGCGATCGACAGCACGACCTGGCTGACGATCAGGGCCTCGGTCGCGTTGACTCCGAGACCGACGACGATGAAGGCCGGGATCATGGTGACCAGCCGCCGCGCCCAGATCGGGATACGGAAGCCGACGAAGCCCTGCATGATCATCTGCCCCGCCATGGTGCCGACCACGGAACTCGACGTCCCCGAGGCGATCAGCGATACCAGGAAGACGGCGGCGGCGCCGCCGCCGAGCAGCGGCGTCAGCGTGTGATAGGCGGTCTCGATCTCCGCCACCTCGCTGTGGCCGGCGTGGAAGGCGCTCGCCGCCATCATCACCATGGCCATGTTGACCAGCCCGGCGATGGCGAGTGCCACGACGACTTCGATGTTGGAGAAGAGCAGCAACCGGTGGCGCTCGCCGGCGCTCGTCACCGGCACGCGCGCCTGGGTCAGCCCTGAATGGAGGTAGACCGCGTGCGGCATGACGGTAGCGCCGATGATGCCGACCGAGATCATCAGCGCCTCGCCGTCGGGCATTTGCGGAACGAACGTGTGAAACGCCGCGGCGCTCCAGTCGACCGGCGCGATGAACATCTCGATCAGGTAACAGCCGCCGATGATGGCCACCAACGCGGCGATGATCAGTTCCATCGGCCGGAAGCCACCACGCTCGAACATCAGGATGCCGTAGGTGACCACGGCGGTGATCGCCATGCCGACGATCAGCGGCAGGTGGAACAGCAGCGCCAGACCGATGGCGCCGCCGAGGAACTCGGCAAGGTCGGTGGCCATCGCCGCCACCTCGCTCACCACCCACATCGCCGCCACCACCGCCGGCGAAAACTGCTGGCGGCACATCTCGGCAAGGTTGGTGCCCGTCACGATCCCGAGCTTGGCCGACAGCCCCTGGAACAGCATGGCGATCAGGTTGGCCGTGAGCACCACCCACAGCAGCGTGTAGCCGAACTTGGCGCCGCCCTGGATGTTGGTGGCGAAGTTGCCCGGGTCCATGTAGGCGATCGAAGCGATCACCGCCGGCCCCGCGAACAGGCGCGCGGCGAGCACGCCGCGCCGCTCGCCGGCGAGCACGGCGCGAATGGCCTCGACCGTGCGGTCGGTCAGCGAGCGCGAGGCAATATTCGCCACCCTGCCTCCCTGCGCCGGCTACGGCGGACCTTGCGCAATTGAGACGGTTGATGCACCAGGCGATGGCCGCGAATTGATAATGAGAACCATTCGCAATTTATCTCCGAATGGGCGCCCGGTCAAGTCGCCCGTGCCTGGTCAGATCGAGGGTTTCAGATCGAGGGTTGCGGCGGTGTCGGACAGGTTGCCGGCTTCGCCCGGTTCCAGCCACGCGAGGTCCATTGCTCGCGCGGCACCGTCGGCTCGTCTGGCTGCATTTCGAAGAAGGTGAAGCAGTTGTCGCCGTCGCGTTCGACCAGGAAGCAGGCGCCTTCCTGGCTCTCGTAGAAGGTGCAGAACAGTCCGTTGCGGATCGACCATTGGCCGCTGTCGGCGCCGTTGGCGTCCCAGTACCGGATGGTCCGGTCATCGTGGTAGGTCTCGGTGAAGTAGGTGCCGTCGGGATAGACGCCGTCGAGGGTGATGCCGGGCAGCGCCGTGGTGAGGTCGTCACCGCTCATTCGCTCGCCGGCGATCGCCGGACCGATACCCGCGACAACGAGCGCCGCAACCACAAACCTGCCCGCCGCCGTCATTGCTTGCTGCCCCTTGTCCCGATCTCCCGCGAGTCTACGCCGAAAGCGGCGCAAAAGAAGGCGTCACGGGCGCCCCCACAAGCCGCGGCGCTGCGGACGACTCACGCGCCACGTTGACTTCGCCACCCGGGCGCCTAGAAAGCCGCCGACGAAGGGAGAAGTCACACCATGGGCTACAAGGTCGCGGTCGCCGGCGCCACCGGCAACGTCGGACGGGAGATGCTCGCCATTCTCCACGAACGCGGCTTCCCCGCCGACGAGGTCGTGGCGCTCGCCTCGCGCCGCAGTCAGGGCAGCGAGGTCTCCTTCGGCAACGGCGTGCTCAAAGTCAGGGCGCTCGACAACTACGACTTTTCCGCCACCGACATCTGCCTGATGTCGGCCGGCGGCGCGGTGTCGAAGCAATGGGCGCCGCGCATCGCCGCCCATGACTGCATCGTCATCGACAACTCTTCCGCCTGGCGCTACGACGCCGACGTGCCGCTGATCGTGCCGGAGGTCAATGCCGACGCCGTCACCGGCTTCTCCAAGAAGAACATCATCGCCAATCCGAACTGCTCGACGGCGCAGCTCGTGGTGGCGCTGAAGCCGCTGCATGACAGGGCGCACATCAACCGCG
>CAZSWL010000204.1:0-4956 GCA_964610725.1 uncultured Bauldia sp. | reverse complement strand
CCGGGTCGAACACGGCCTCGCGGTGGTGCTTGAGGGCGGCCAGCGTGCCGGCCTCGTCGGCGCCCATCATGCGCGAGTAGCCGACCACGTCGGCGGCGAGAATGGCCGCGAGCCGCCGGTTGCTGTGCGTTTCCGCCATGGCGGATAGGTAGTGGAAATCCGGCTGGCGCGCCAGCGCCTCAGTCCGGCAGACCCGCCTTGGCCAGCCCCTCGGCGATGCGCTCGGTGTCGGCCTTGTTGCGGAACGGCAGCCGATTGAGGTGGACCGTGGAGGAGTAGTCGGGATTGATCTCTCTGAGCTCGCGCCAGACGCGGCGCGCCTCGTCGACCTGGCCGAGTTGGCCGAGGGTGGCGGCGAACAGCGCGCGCGACAGGTCGGTATCGGGCTTGAGCAGAATGCGCTCGCGGAAGTGCAGCGCTGCCGTTTCGTAGTTGCCGAGAATGAAGTGGCCAATGCCGAGAAAATGCAGGTACGTGCCAATGTTGGTCGGGTCGAGACGTACGGCCTGCTCGACGTCCTGGATGCCCGTCGTCGCATCGCCGGTGAAAATCTGGAGGGCACCGCGTGAAAGGAGCGCCGAGGCGTAGTTGGGGCTCAATTCCAGCGCCTTGTCGATGGCGACCTTGGAGCGCGCATAGTCGCGGCTGAACCCGGCCGTCATCGACAGGATATATTGGCAGTAGGGATCGTTCGGCGCGAGCGCGACCGCCTTGGTGGCCAGTTCGTCGGCTTGGCGGAGCGTGGCGGCGAGGTCCTCGGTCCAGTTGTTGTTGTAGGCGAGGCCATAGGCCAGCGCGAGGGCGGCGTAGGCCGGGCCGAAGCCGGGATCGCGTTCGATGGACTGCCCGAGCAGCGTTCGCGCTTCTTCGAAACCCTCGCGGGTCGCGTGTCTGGCCGACACCGCCTCGCGCCCGCGCAGGAACAGGTCGTGCGCCTCGACGCTCGTCGTCTCGTCGCCTTCGTCGGCGAGGCGCGCCTGTTCGCTCGGCGTCAGCGTCACCTTGAGCGCGTCGACGATGCGCTGGGTGACCTCGTCCTGGACCTCGAAGATGTCGGTGAGGTCGCGGTCGTAGCGTTCCGCCCACAAATGGCTGCCGTCACCGGCGTCGATCAACTGGGCGGTGATCCTGACCCGATTGCCGGCGCGGCGGATCGAGCCCTCCAGCACCGAGGCCACGCCAAGCTCGCGGGCGACGTTGCGGATGTCGAAGGTCTTGCCCTTGTAGGCGAAGCTGGAGTTGCGGGCGATGACCTTGAGGCCGCCGACCTTAGACAGATCGGTGATGATGTCCTCCGTGATGCCGTCGGAGAAGTATTCCTGCTCCGGATCGCGGGACATGTTGTCGAACGGCAGCACCGCGATCGAGGCGCGCTGCGACTTGCCCGATTCCTGCGGCGAGGGAGGCGCGGGCGCGCTCATGACGGGGTCGCTGTCCGGATGCCACTTCCACACCCGGATCGGCCGCTCGATGTTCTTGACCGTGACCTCGCCGCCGTCGCTGAAGGCGATGTCGATGCGGCTGCCGACGCTCTCGTTGACGATCGAGGCGACGCAGACGCCGCCGGGCTCGGCCAGCGGCTCCAGACGGGCGGCGACGTTGACGCCGTCGCCGTAGATGTCGTCGCCGTCGATGATAACGTCGCCCAGGTTGACGCCGATCCTGAGCACGATGCCCCTGCTGTTCGCCGGTGCCTCAGCCTTGACGGCGCGCTGGATGGCGAGGGCGCAGTTGACGGCATCGACGACGCTGGAGAATTCCACCAGGGTGCCGTCGCCGATCAGCTTGACGATGCGGCCGTTGTGGGCGGCGACGGCCGGATCGAACACGGACTCGCGGTGGCGCTTGAGCGCCTCGAGGGTGCCGGCCTCGTCGGCGCCCATCATGCGCGAGTAGCCGACCACGTCGGCGGCAAGAATGGCCGCAAGTCGGCGGTTGGTGTGCGTTTCCGCCATGGCGCAATTCCTAGTCCAACTTCGCCGACGTTGCCAGCCGGACGCCGATGGTCGATTGCCGGCAGGCGATCGGTTAACGGGGGCGGGCGAATCTGCGACGATCATGCCGTTGTGAACCGGACGCCGGATGCGCCCTGGACCGATGACCGCCCCGTTGCCCAGCCTCGCCGATGCCAAGTGGCTTGCCGAGCCCGCCGTGCGGCGGGTGTTCGCGGTGCTGAGCGCCGCCGGCGCGGAGGCGCGCATCGTCGGCGGCGCCGTGCGCAACGCGCTGATGGCCCGTGCGGTCGCCGACGTCGATTTCGCCACCACCGCCACCCCGGACGCGGTTGCCGCCAGCGCCGCAGCGGCTGGCGTCAAGGTGGCACCCACCGGGGTCGAGCACGGCACCCTCACCCTGGTGGTGGGCGGCCGCCCGTTCGAGGTGACGACGCTGCGCGAGGACATCGCCACCGACGGCCGCCGTGCGGTGGTGCGCTTCGGCTCCGACTGGGACGCCGATGCGCGCCGGCGCGACTTCACCGTCAACGCGCTGTCGGTCGCTGCCGACGGCCGCGTGTTCGATCCGGTCGGCGGCTACGACGACATCGTCGCCGGGCGCATCCGCTTCATCGGCGATCCCGATCGCCGTATTGCCGAGGACCGGCTGCGCATCCTGCGCCTGTTCCGCCTGCATGCCGAGTATGGCAAGGGCGACATCGATGCGGACGCGCTCGCCGCGACCATGCGCGGGCGCGATGGCCTGCGCGAACTGTCGGCCGAACGCGTCGGCCAGGAGATGCGGCGGCTGGTGGTGGCGGCGCGGGCGGCGGAGACGCTCGTCGTCATGCAGGAATCGGGCATCCTGCCGATCGTGCTCGCCGGCGTCGGCTATCTCGCTGCCTTTGCCCGGCTGGCGGCCTTCGAGGCGGAGCTGGCGCGGCCGCCGGCGGCACCGCTGCGTTTGGCGGCGCTCGCCTGTCGGGTCGAGGAGGATGTCGAGCGGATCGCCCGGCGGCTGCGGCTCGCCAACGCCGAGCGCGATCGCATGCTGGCGGCGCTCGCCGCCGCCCGTGTGTTGAGTCCGGGGGTCAGTGCGCGCGGCGCCCGCCGGATACTCTACCGTCACGGCGCCGCAGCCTACGGCGACGGCGTGGCGTTGGCCGTCGCCTGGGGCGGCGAGTCTGCGCGCGACCAACGATTTGTGGCGCTGGTGAGGCTGCCGGAGCGCTGGACGGCGCCCAAGTTCCCGCTTGCCGGACGCGACGTGGTCGCCGGCGGCGGCCGGCCGGGACCGGCCGTCGGCGCACTGCTCGCCGCGGTCGAGGACTGGTGGGTCGAACACGACTTCAAGGCCGACGAGGCGGCGCTGCGCAAGCGGCTGCAACAGCTGATGGCCGAACAATAGAACGACCGCAGTCGGCCCTCAGTTGGGGCGTACCGGTAACGAGGCGGAATTCAATCTGGAGAGCAGTTCGGTCATGCGGGTGGAGCCGGTCTTCTCCTTGATCCGGCGCAGGTGGGTGTAGACCGTGTTGCGGCTGAGCGAGTGGTCGCGCGCGTAAATGATCGGGCTCAAACCGCTCTGCAGGCTGTGGGCGAGATCGGCCTCGGCCTTGGTCAGTCCGAACGCCTCGCGCAGCACGCGCGTTTGCGTCCGGTTGCCCCGAAGCGGGTCCCTGACGAATACGGCGGCGACCGCTCCGGCACCGGCCCACCGTCCGTCGCCGCCATCCACGATCGGCCGGACAGAGATCAGGTAAGGCGGCGCGGAGGATGCCCGCGCAACCGCAAAGTCGACGATCGGCGGTGCGTCGGTGGCGTTGCTCGACACTCGGCCGGCCGCCGCGACGGCGGCGGCTAGGCGGGCGCGCAGGTGCGGCGCGTCGAACTCAATGGCGTTGCGCGCAAGCGTGATGCCGTCAGCGCTTGCGGCGAAGGCGCGCAGCGCCCGGTTGGCGTAGATGACGGTTCCGTCGCGCCGCACCAGCGCCACCCCCTCGGTCAACCAGTCGAGCATCCGCTCCAGATCGCCCACAGCGCGACCGGCGCCGCGCAATCGCGCGGCCAGGTCATACGCCTGACGGAAGTGCGGCAGCAGGCGCCGCATGCGGTCGATCTCGCCATCTCCGACATGGCCCTGCCGGCGCGAGCGCTGGATGGTGACGACCGCCTGGGCGCGCTCGGTGTCGAACACCTGACCGGAAAGGAAATAGCGCAGGTCGATCGAGGCCAGATACTTCGCGTAGTAGGGGTCGCGGTCCATCGCGACTTCGTCGATGAGGTGGTTATCGGCGACGAAGACCTGCGACAGATGGGCGAAGGCATAGGCCGCCCGCGGGTTGTGTCGGGCGTAGTGGTCGAGGTAGCCGGTCTCGGCGCCGACCGATAGTCCGGCGACGGCGAACTCGGTCAGTTGCGGGGGCGACTTGTCGAAGACCTCGAAGGTGGCGCCCACCGATCCGGTGAGGGCGGCGAGGGCAGCGAGAGGCTCGCTCCAGCCGTCGCCGTTGAGGCCGGCGGCGTAAACAGACTCGATGCAGCGCAACAGGCCGTCGCCCTTGGCCATTGCTCACCCCCGGGGAAATACCACTCCATCCGCGGTCTGCCGGCCCGGTAGCTTACCCCGGCAAGCCGCGGCCGCCAACGAAGAGTAGTGCCCGCCTCACCACTTCTGGTGACGCGCCGCCAGGCTGAATCCGACTAGGCTTTCGCCAGAACAGGCTTTGGTGTGACGGCGTGCCGACGCCACGCGGTGTGCCGTCCCGTCATCGGGGGGCCGCGCCATGAACTGTACCTTTCGTCGCTTCCTCGAGTTGCAGTGCAGAGCGGCGATCATTGTCGCCGCTATCGCGCTATCGATCGTGTCGCCACGCACGGCGCTCGGCCAGGACGCGGCGAGCATGGAGCAGGCGGCGGACCAGTGGGTTGATCAGATTGCCGGGCAAAGCTCGGATGACTTCTTCAGCAAGATCGAGAAGAAGATCCAGATCAACAAGAGCGCACGCGACGCCGCAAAGGG